>CANJXD010000187.1 GCA_947478535.1 Acetobacteraceae bacterium | reverse complement strand
CTCCTTGGTGTCGATGAGCCGCCCTACGGATCAAACGTCTACGCCGCTAACGGGCCCGAGGGAAGTGAGGCTCTTCTCCGCCGCCTCGGCCTTGGCTGCGGCGATCCCGGCCGCCCGCCGTTCGGCGACAGGATCGCGCGCGTCCCGCACCTGGCCGCGCAGCGATTCCGCCTTCTTCCTCGCCTGGGCGGTGGTCAGCTCGGCTCCGAAGGTGCCCGGCACGGTGCGCCAGAACTTCGCCCCGGCCCGATATTGGAAGATGTAACGTCCGCGCGCCGCTGGACGTGATCCGCAGCCCGAATCCTGGCAAAGCCTCGTCGCACAGCACCGCATCCTTGCGTCCCTCGGGGCAGCGCGCCGCGCTCACGGTCCGATCGGTCAGGTTCAACGCCATGTGTCCGCGCCTCCGCCACGGCGACTGCGACCCTGCGACGGATTCCGCGGCCGCATTGCGGACTCATCGCGCCGTCGCGTCCTGGCGATCGGTGGCGGCAAATGTCGCAATGTCTCATAGCAAGATCAATGTATTACTGCCTGTTTTGCGGTTAGCGGACACAGTGTGGCGGCTTGCGGTGGGGCAAATTTCGTGACTGACAATCGCAGTGTGGTGGTTCGATTCCACGCCTGGGCACCATTCTCCCCAGCCTGAATCCGATCCCGCACCGCCGCCTTTGCGCGCTCTCTCCAGGCCCGGCATTGCGGCGCTCTCAAGCCTCTTGCGTTGCCTCACGCCTTCGGGAAGGTTCGGTGCAACGGTAGCCCGAAACGGGTGGACCCGGCAGAAGGACCGCGACCTTGGCCTATGCGCTGCAACAGCTCATCAACGGCGTCAGCCTCGGCATGATCTACGGCCTGATCGCGGTGGGCTACACCATGGTCTACGGCATCATCGGCATGATCAATTTCGCCCATGGGGACATCTTCATGGTCGGCGCCTTCGTCGCCCTCGTCTCCATCCTGCTGCTGATCTCCGGCGGGCTGATGGAAGGGCCGGCGGCGATCCTCCTCGTGCTGGCGATCTCCATGGCCTTCACCGCGCTGTATGGCTGGACGGTGGAGCGCATCGCCTATCGGCCTTTGCGCGGCAGCTTCCGCCTGGCGCCGCTGATCTCGGCCATCGGCATGTCCATCGTGCTGCAGAACTTCGTGCAGATCAGCCAGGGCGCCCGCGTGAAGCCGCTGGAGCCGCAATTGCGCGGCGGCATCGAGGTGATGCGGGATGGCGATTTCGTCGTGCAATTGTCCACCATGCAGATGCTCATCATCGTCACCACGCTGCTGGTGCTGGCCATCTTCACCTTCCTGGTGACGAAAACGCCACTCGGGCGCGCCATGCGGGCCTGCGAGCAGGACCGGAAGATGGCCTCGCTCCTCGGCATCGACACGGACCGCACCATCAGCCTGACCTTCGTCATAGGCGCCGCGCTCGCTGCCGTGGCGGGCACGCTGTATCTGCTGCGATACGGGGTGATCGATTTCTACATAGGCTTCCTGGCAGGGGTGAAAGCCTTCACCGCCGCGGTGCTGGGCGGTATCGGCAGCCTGCCCGGCGCGGTGCTGGGGGGCTTGCTGATCGGCCTGATCGAGACCTTCTGGTCCGCCTATTTCAGCGTGCAGTACAAGGACGTCGCCGCCTTCTCCATCCTGGTGCTGACGCTGATCTTCCTGCCGACCGGGCTGCTCGGCCGGCAGGAGGTCGAGAAGGTATGACCGGCCGCGCCTCCCCCCGCGCCGCCGTGATCGACGCGCTGAAGGCCACGGCCGTGGCCTTTGGGCTGTTCGTCGTCATGGTCGGTCTGCGCACCGATGTCAGCCCGACCGGAGCGCTGTTCCTGCGCGCACGGTGGAAGGAGGTTGCGATCCTCTGCGGCCTGGTGTTCGCAGCACGGCTGGCGATGGCGCTCTGGGTCACGCCGCGCTTCCTCGATACCTCCGGGCCACGCGGCACGGCGGGGCTTGCCAAGGCGGGCCTGCTGTTCGGCCCCGTGCTGCTGGTGCTCGCGATCCTGCTGCCGCTGATCCCCGGCATCGGGCGCTATGAGCTCGATCTCGGCATCCTCGTGCTGACCTATGTCATGCTGGGCTGGGGCCTGAACATCGTGGTCGGCCTCGCCGGGCTGCTCGACCTCGGCTACGTCGCCTTCTATGCCGTCGGTGCCTATTCCTACGCGCTGCTGGCGCAGTTCTTCGGGCTGTCCTTCTGGGTCTGCCTGCCGCTGGCCGGCATCCTCGCCGCCTTCTGGGGCGTGCTGCTGGGCTTCCCCGTGCTGCGGCTTCGGGGCGATTACCTCGCCATCGTCACGCTGGCCTTTGGCGAGATCATCCGCGTCATCCTGCTGAACTGGGTGGAACTGACGGGCGGGCCGAACGGCATCACCGGCATCCCGCGCCCCACCTTCTTCGGCCTGCCCTTCAGCATGGACGGCGGCCCCGGCACCTTCGCCGGCTTCTTCGGGCTGGAGCCGAGCCCGACGCATCGCGTGGTGTTCCTGTACTACCTGATCCTCGGCCTCGCGCTGCTGACCAACTGGGTCACCATCCGCATCCGCCGCCAGCCCATCGGCCGGGCTTGGGAGGCGCTGCGAGAGGATGAGGTGGCGTGCCGGGCGCTCGGCATCAACGTCGTCACCACGAAGCTCACGGCCTTCGCGCTCGGTGCCATGTTCGGCGGTTTCGCAGGCGCCTTCTTCGCCACCCGCCAGGCCTTCATCAGCCCGGAGAGTTTCACCTTCATCGAAAGCGCCATCATCCTGGCGATCGTGGTGCTCGGCGGGCTCGGCAGCCAGATCGGCGTGGCTGTCGCGGCCCTCGTCATGATCGGTGGGTTCGAGCTGTTCCGCGACCTCGAGGAATGGCGGATGCTGGTCTTCGGCGCCGCCATGGTTGTCATCATGGTGCTGCGGCCGCGCGGCTTGGTGGGCACCCGCACGCCCACCATCGCGCTCGGCGAAAAGCGCGCCATCGCCGGGCAGTTCGTGGGGGAGGGCCGGGGATGACCCCTGGGATGAGTGCTCCTCCCATCCTGCAGGTCGAATCCCTGGCCATGCGCTTCGGCGGGCTGCTCGCCGTCGACGGGGTCAGCTTTTCGGTGGCGCGCGGCAGCATCACGGCACTGATCGGTCCGAACGGCGCCGGCAAGACCACGGTGTTCAACTGCATCACCGGCTTCTATCGCCCGACCGGCGGCGGCATCGCCCTGACGCGGACCGATGGCAGCACCGCCGCCCTGCACCGGCTGAAGGATCACCGCATCGCCCGTGCCGGCGTCGCCCGCACCTTCCAGAACATCCGGCTTTTCGCGGGGATGACGGCGCTCGAGAACCTGCTCATCGCCCAGCACATCCCGCTCCAGGCCGCGACGGGCTTCGGCATCGGCGCCCTGCTCGGCCTCGGTGGCTATCGCGCGGCGGAGGCACGGGCGGTGGAGCGCGCCGCCGGCTGGCTGCGCGCCATCGGCCTGATCGAGCGGGCGGATGACCCGGCGGGGTCCCTGCCCTATGGCGCGCAACGGCGGCTCGAGATCGCGCGCGCGATGTGCACGGGCCCGACGCTGCTCTGCCTCGATGAGCCCGCGGCCGGGCTCAACCCCCGCGAATCCGATGATCTCGCGCAGTTCCTGGTGGCGATCCGCGACGGCACCGCGACCGATGCCGCGGCCACTTCCGTCCTGTTGATCGAGCACGACATGGGCATCGTCATGCGCATCTCTGACCACGTCGTCGTCCTCGACCATGGCCGCAAGATCGCGGAAGGCACGCCGGAGGCGGTGCGGAATGACCGCGCCGTCATCGCCGCCTATCTCGGCGAGGACGAAGTGGCATGACGGCGCCGCTGCTGGAGGTGGAGAACCTCGTCACGGCCTATGGCGCCGTGCAGGCGCTGAAGGGCGTATCCATGCACGTCGAGCGCGGCGAGATCGTCACGCTGATCGGCGCCAATGGGGCGGGGAAATCCACCCTGCTGATGAGCCTCTGCGGCGACCCGCGCGCGCAATCCGGCCGGGTGCTGCTGGATGGGGAGGACATCACGGCGCTGCCCACCCACGCCATCATCCGCCGCGGCGTCGCCCAATCCCCCGAAGGGCGGCGCGTCTTCCCCCGCATGTCGGTGCTGGAAAACCTGGTGATGGGCGCGCAGGCCATGGGGCATGACCCGGCGCCGGAGCTGGAGCGCGTCTTCGCCCTGTTCCCACGCCTCGCGGAGCGGCAATGGCAGCGCGGCGGCACGCTGTCCGGTGGCGAACAGCAGATGCTGGCGATCGGCCGGGCGCTGATGTCGAAGCCGCGGCTGCTGCTGTTGGATGAGCCTTCGCTGGGTCTCGCGCCGCTGATCTCCCGCCAGATCTTCGCCGCCATCAAAGACCTGAACCAGCGCGAGGGGCTGACCGTGCTGCTGGTGGAGCAGAACGCCAACCAGGCTCTACGGCTCGCCCATCGCGGCTACGTGCTGGTGACCGGGCGCATCACGATGAGCGGCACGGGGGCGGAATTGCTGGCCAGGCCGGAAGTGCGGGACGCCTATCTCGGTGGCGGGCACTGAACGCCAGCTCAACGAGGCCCCCCATCAGATCCCTGGCGTGCGGTCGCCCTCGCCCAGTGCCTTCTGCATGAACACCACATCCACCCAGCGGCCGAACTTCAGCCCCGCCGCCTTCAGCACCCCCGCCTGGCGGAAGCCGAGTGAGACATGCAGGCCGATGGAGCCGACATTCTCGCTATCGCCGATCACCGCGAACATCTGCCGGAAACCGCAGGCGGTGGCGCGATCCAGCAGCACGTCCACCAGCGCCTTGCCGACCCCCTGGCCGCGGACATCGTCGCGGACATAGATCGAGTTTTCCGCTGCGAAGCGATAGGCGGAACGGTCGCGGAACTGGTTGAAATAGGCATAGCCCATCACCGCCCCATCCTGTTCCGCCACCAGCCAGGCCCAGCCCGCCGCCTGCACCTTCGCCACCCGCGCGGCGATATCCGCCTCACCCGGCGGCTCCTCCTCGAAAGTACCGGTGCCGACCAGGACATGGTGGGCGTAGATGGCGGTGATGGCCGGCACATCGGCGGGGCCGGCGTCACGGATCAGCATGCGGGGCGGACCTATGGAAGACGACGAGGGAAGACCACGAGGGGAGAAGAAAAAGCCGGGGCACACCGCCCCGGGATCAGACCGGCAGGTTGAGCGCCGCCGCGACCCGCTCGGCCACCGCCAACAGCGCCCGGTCCCGACCTGGCGCCGCGGCGAGTGAAAGCCCGACCGGCACGCCATCCACCTTGGCGGCGGGGATCGTCACCTCGCACAGCCCGGCAAGGCCGGTAATGGCGGTGACGCCCATGGTGCGTTCCCGCACCGCCTGCTGGGATTCGAGGTCCAGCGTCAGCCGCGGTGCCGGGATGGGGGAGGTGGGGTAGATCAGCACCGCACCCCCGGCCAGCAGGGCGCGGGCGCGCTGGCGGAACATTTCCCGGAACGCGCGGGCCAGGGCAGCGCGGGCCGGGTCCGTCGCCTTCGCGGCGGCGAAGCGTTCGCCGACACCAGGGCCGAATTTCGGCTTCATGGCATCCACCCAGGACCCGAGGCTCGCCCAGGCTTCCTCGGCCTGGGCGTGGCGGAAATTCTCGAACAGCTGATCGAGGCCTTCCGGCGCGATATGGATGGACAGCGCCGGGCCGAGCACCCGTTCCGCACCGGCGAGCGCGCCGACCAGCGCCGTCGCCGTCTGCGGCACGGCGTTGACCCAGGCTTCCTGCACCTTCAGCAACGGGCCGAGCGCGCCCTCGCCGCCCTGCGGCAGCACCACCTCCCCCACCCGGCGGAGGATGGAGGCCGTGCCGGCGAACCAGCCGGCGGTGTCATAGGACGGGCCGAGCGGGCAGGCGCCGGTCAGGTTCACAGCGCCCCAGGACGGGCGGATGCCGAAAATGCCGCAATAGCTGGCGGGGATGCGAACCGAGCCGCCGGTATCCGTCCCCATCGCAAAATCAACCAGCCCGGCGCCCACCGCCGCGGCCGAGCCGCAGGAGGACCCGCCGGGAAACCGATCCGGCGCCGCGGGGTTGGTGGGGGTGCCGTACCAGACATTCTCCCCGGTCAGGCCGTAGGCGAGTTCGACGGTCTTCGTCTTGCCGCGCAGATTGGCGCCGGCCTGGACGAGGGAGAGCACCACCGGCGCGGTCGCGGCGGCAGGGGCGTGGGTGCGGGCCCAATCCGGATTGCCGTAGCTGGTGACGGCATCGGCCACGTCGAACAGGTCCTTGACCGCGAAATCGAGCCCAGCGAGCGGCCCGCCCGCCGCTCCGGACAATTCCACACGAGGGCCTGGCATGAAGGCGCCGACCCGATCCTCGAATGCACGCGGCATGGCCACTCCCCCGTCAACCATCCCGAAGCTTCAGCGAAGCTGCGGCAGGCCTACGGGAAATACAACAGCGGAAAGAGTTCGCAAATAAGTCCTTTGAGGACTGCGCTGATCACCCATCCGCCAATTCCGGCTTATGGGCGCTCAGGTCAGCGGCATCAGCACCGATTTGGCGGCGAGCCCCGCCAGCACGGCCAGCGCGGCCGCGCCGCCCATGGCCATGCGGCGGGCGCTGAACCCGAACACCACAACGGCGACGATCAGCCCCCAGGCCGCGACATCACCGAAATCCAGCACCGAAGAAAGCGTCATCATACGTCTCCCACATCAGGGTCCTGCGTGGGAAAAGATGGATCACGAATGACGGCAATGCAACTTCAAACGGAGGGGGTGCCGCTCGCCGCGATCATAGCGCCGCCATGACGGCGGCGAGCGAGCTGCGCGGCCGGCCGACATGGTCCCAATTCGCATCATCCAGCCAAGCGGCGATACGGGCGCGGCGCGGCTCCCATTCCTCCGCCAGGATGGAGAAGAAGGCGGTATCCCGCCGCCTGCCCTTCACCACCAAATGCGCCCGCAACTCCCCCTCGAACACGAAGCCGAGCCGGGCGGCGGCGGCGCGGGACGGCGCGTTGAGCGCGTTGCACTTCCACACCAGACGCCGGTAGCCGAGGTCATCCATCGCGTGGCGCATTAGCAGGAACATCGATTCCGTCGCCGCCCGGGTGCGCTGCAAACGCGGCGAGAACCAGATATGGCCGATCTCGATCGCAGCATTGGCGGGCTGGATCTCCATCAGCGTCAACCAGCCGGACACCGCCCCGCTGCTGTGCGGCCGCACCGCCCAGGCCATCGGGTCATGCTGCGTGGCGAAGGCGGCGACATGGCGGCGCATGGCGTCCGCATCGGCAAAGGGGCCGTAGCCGAGATAGGCCCAGCCATCCCCAGCCGCATCGGCTTGCGCGGCGTCCCACAATTCGGCGGCGTGGCGCACCGCCAGCGGCTCCAGAGTCACGCTGCGGCCGGGATGGGGGATGCGGGCAGGCAGGGGCCGCGGCGTGCTGTCCACGGCCGGGCCGATCGGGGGTGCTGTCATGCCGAAGGTCTTCCGCTGTTCGTCTGGTATCAGCAAGAGGATGGCCTCTCCCCACCCCGGAAGCGAGAGGGGTTGCCCCAGGTCAAGGCGGGGGCCGCAATCCCGTTGCAGCGCGCCGCCCGATGCCGCATTAGGTTGCCCATGACGCCCGACAGTGCCGCCGACACCGCCGCCTCCCCCATCACGACCGCGCCCCCCGGTTTCTTCCTGGAACGCGTGCTGACGGTCCATCACTGGACCGAACGGCTGTTCTCCTTCACCTGCACCCGGGATGCGCATTTCCGCTTCGGTGCCGGCCAGTTCGCGATGATTGGGCTGATGGTGGGTGGCAAGCCGCTGGTGCGCGCCTATTCCATGGTCAGCCCGCCATGGGAGGAACACCTCGAATTCCTCTCGATCAAGGTGCAGAACGGGCCGCTGACCTCGCGCCTGCAACATATCCAGCCCGGCGATGGCGTGCTGATCGGCCGCAAGGCGACGGGCACGCTGGTGCCGGACAACCTGATCCCCGGCAAGCGGCTGTGGCTCTGCGGCACTGGCACCGGCCTCGCCCCCTTCATGTCCCTGATCCGGGACCCCGACCCCTATGACCGGTTCGAGCGCATCATCCTGACCCATACGGTGCGGCAGGTGGCGGAACTCGCCTATCGCGACCTGATCACCCGGGACCTGCCTGAGCATGAACTGCTCGGCGAGATGGTGCGGGACAAGCTGATCTATTATCCCGGCGTGACGCGGGAGGAATTCCCGATCCGCAGCCGCATCACCACGCTGCTCGAATCGGGCCAGGCCTCGGCCGATCTCGGCCTGCCCAGCTTCTCCCCCACCGATGACCGCGTGATGCTGTGCGGGTCGGAGGCTTTCAACGCCGATATGCGATCCCTCCTCGAAGCCCGCGGCTTCACCGAGGGCGCCAACAATTCTCCCGGCACCTATGTGGTCGAGAAGGCTTTCGTGTCGAAATAGGTCGGGCACCCACGCTGCGGCGTAACAAACGGCCGCGCACCGTGGGTAGGAAACATACTTTCGTTCGCGCAAGCCATTGCGTAACCCAGGCACGTTCCGTAATCATCCATCGGGAGCAACCGCCCGGCCGGACTTGAATCCGGTTGGGGACCGCTGGAGGGAACGATGTCCGAGACCAATACGCCCGTGCCGGCCCGCCGTGGCTTTCTGAAGGCGGCCGCCGTCGGCGCCGCCGGCACCGCTGTCCTCGCTACACCGGGCGTCAGCCGCGCCCAGACCGTCACGCTGCGCTTCCAGTCCACCTGGCCGCAGCGCGACATCTTCCACGAATTCGCGCAGGACTATGTGGAGCGCGTCAACCGCATGGCCGGCGGGCGCCTGCGCGTCGAATTGCTGGCCGCGGGCGCCGTTGTCGGCGCCTTCCAGCTGATGGATGCCGTTCATGCCGGCACCCTCGATGGCGGCCATGGCGTTTCCGCCTACTGGTTCGGCAAGAACAAGGCGTTCAGCCTGTTCGGCACGACGCCGCCCTGGTTCAACGACGCGAACCACATGATCGGCTGGTTCTACTACGGCGGTGGCGAGGCGCTGTACAAGGAACTGGTCAACGACGTGCTGCGCATGAACGCCGTCGGCTTCATGACCGGCCCGATGCCGACACAGCCGCTCGGCTGGTTCAAGAACCCGATCGAGCGCGCCGACCAGATCCGCGGCCTGCGCTACCGCACCGTGGGCCTCGCCACCGACCTGTTCCAGGAAATGGGCGCCGCCGTCGTGGCGCTGCCGGGTGGTGAGATCGTGCCGGCGCTGGAGCGTGGCGTCATCGACGGGGCGGAATTCAACAACCCCTCGTCCGACCGCATCCTCGGCTTCGCCGATGTCGCGCGGAACTACATGATCCAGAGCTTCCACCAGCGCGTGGAATGCTTCGAGATCCTGTTCAACAAGCCGAAGTATGATGGCCTGCCGGCCGAGATTCAGGCCATCCTGCGCCACGGCGCGGAAGCCGCTTCCGCCGACATGTCCTGGAAGCAGCAGGACCGCTATTCGCGGGACCTGGTCGCCCTCGCTCAGGGCGGCGTCAATGTCCGCGCCACGCCGCGCGCCGTGCTCGATGCGCAGCTCCAGGCCTGGGACCGCGTCATCGCCCGGATGGAAGGGGACAACTCCTCCCCCGCCAACGGCCCGCTGTTCAAGAAGATCTGCGACAGCCAGCGCGATTGGTGCCGGCGCGTCGGTGGCTTCTACCTGCGCTACGAGGCGTCTTCCGTCATCTCGTACAACCACTTCTTCGCCCGCGGCTGAAGCCCAGGGCGGTTGCGTGACAGG
>CANJXD010000186.1 GCA_947478535.1 Acetobacteraceae bacterium | reverse complement strand
GCGATCATGCGGATGCTCCAGCCGTCACGCCGCCGCAGCTCGATGATCGTACGGTCCACGACCGTCAGCCGTCTTCTCTGAACTGCCATCGAACCACCGTAACCCCTCAAGGAAATCAGTGGTGTTCGCTACGGATGTTGAATCCGCCGGTTGAATCGGTCGCCCGATTCCGCGCATCCTCGCCCCGACCCGAGGAGATTCCCTTGCCGCACGAAAGCCGCTTCACCCCTGGGTTGCTGGACCGTCTGCCGCCCCACGCCTGCCTGCCCGCGCGAGGCCCCTTCGCCGCCGCGCTGCGGCCGCAGGCGGCATGAGCCCCATGCAGCGTTTCGCGGAACCGCTCCTGCGCGGCGGACTGATCGTCCTCGGCATCGCCGGCCTGCTGCTGCTCGTCGGGCTCGGCCAGTTCTGAGCAACGAGTCCGTCGACCAGCCTTGATGCCCGGCGCTTGATCCAAGGCCGGCGTCAGATCACCACGATATCCGCCGCGGTGAAGGACAGCCCCAGGCCGAGCGTGGCCAGCACCGTCACGCCGCCGGCATGGCTGCCATTGACATCCCACGCCAGCACGCCCGTCCCGGCATCATAGGTGAACTGCCCGAAGCCCGAGGCGCTGGTCGCCACGGCGCCCAGCGCGAAGCGGCCAGCCGCGCCGAGATCAAGCCCCGCCGCCAACCCACCGAAGCCGGAACCGATGATCTCGATCACGTCATCCACGACGGAGAAGCCCGCGATGCGGTCCCCGCCATCGCTCGGACGGTTGAAGCGATAGGCATCCGCGCCCGGCCCACCCAGCAGGTAGTCCGCCCCGGCATAGCCCACCAGCGTGTCATCCCCCGCCCCGCCGAGCAGCGTATCGGCGCCTTGCAGGCCCATCAGCAGGTTGTCGCCGGTATTCCCGGCGATGCGGTTATCCCCCGCATTGCCCTGGCCGGCGATGTCGTTGCCACCGGTCAGCAGCAGGTCTTCCAAGCCGCTGCCCAGAACGAAGGACAGCGATGCGCGGACCTGGTCATGGCCATCGCCATCGGTTTCCAGCGCACGGTCACCGGCGGCATCGACGATGTAGGTATCATCGCCCAGCCCGCCCAGCATCCGATCCCCGCCGGCACCGCCGCGCAGCGTATCGGCGCCCGCGCCGCCGATCAGCACATCATTGCCGAGCCCGCCATCCAGGCTGTCATTCCCCTCGCCACCATCGAGCGTATCGCCCCCGGCACCGGAGGAGAGGGAATCCTGCCCCGCCCCGCCATCGAGGAAGGATCGCTCCCCCCGGAAGACCTGGATGCGGTCATCGCCTTCAGCGCCGCGTAGCGTGTTCCCGCCGCCGCCGAGGCCGGTCAGGCTATCCGCCCCCAGCCCGCCATCCAGCAGGTTGTAGCTGCCCGTCACCGTCAGGCTGTCCGCACCCTCCGCGCCCATCACCGTCGCGGCATTGCCGAGCAGCCAGGCGACATCGGCGCCAAGGCCAAGGTCGATCAGGTGGTTGCCGCCGCCAGCGCGCGTGGCGTTGACGGTATCATTCCCCGCGCCGGTCTCGATCCGGTGCTGGAAGCCGTTGCCGAGGCGGATGATGTCCGCGCCGTCGCCGGATTGCACCCAGCTTCCACCAGGACCCGCGGCGATGTCATCGTCACCCGCGCCGGTGACGAAGTGGTTGCCATAGCCGCGCGCCACGATGGTGTTGCCGCCATCGCCGCCGATCACCGTCGCATTGCCATCCCCGGTGACGACAATGTTCCGGCCATCGCCGAGCAGGATGGTGTTGCCATGCCCGCCGAGCCGCACGCGGTTGTTGCCGTCGCCGAAGGTCACGGTGCTGTCGCTGAAGGTGCCGAAGATGATGTTGTCGCCATCCCCCGCGCCGATGACGTTGTTGGACCCACGCAGCGTGATGGTGTTGGCGCCGTCGCCGCCATCGACCGTGGCGTTGCCGTCACCGGCATCGATGGTATCGGCCCCCGGCCCGCCCTCGACGAAGTTGCCGTAGCCATGGGCGATGATGCGGTCATCGCCCCAGCCGCCAAAGACGCGGTTGTCACCGCCGCCGGCGATGATGGTATCCGCACCGCCCTGGCCGATGACGCGGCCATTCCAGCCCGGCAGGACCAGCCTGTTGTCCCCGGCATCGCCCACCAGGGTTGGCAGGGTGGGGCCGGTGATGGTGAAGCGGGCGGTGCCCGTCACCTGCCCGCCGCGGCCATCGGCGATCACGTATTGGAAGCTGTCGGTCGGTGCCAATGCGTTGAAGCCATCGGCCTCGAAGCGAAACAGGCGGGTCAGCGCATCGAAGGTGGCGATGCCGAGGGTGCCGAGATTGGCTGCCCCCAGCAGATACAGTAACGCCTCGTTCCCCGGGATCGCGGTGCGGGCATTGGCCAGCAGCCGGGCACTGAGATCGGCGCTCGTCATGCCTTCCGCCAGCGTGCCGAGATCCAGGATTTCCTGGTCGAGCGTGATGGCGATGGCGCTGGCGATGACATCGGCGACGGTGCTGTCATCCGCCACCGACGTCACGCCGTCATCGATCGAGAGGAAGAAGCTGGTGGTGATGACATCGCCGGCCGCGCCCTGGTGCAGCGTCGGCGTGAACACCAGCGCCAGCAGCGCCGCTTCCACTTCCGCGGTTGTGCCGCTGAACAGCCAGACGCCGGCATCGGGATCGTAGACCCCGCCGGGAACCCCGCCGAGGCTGCCATTCAGCGGGTCCGAGATCCGCACGAAGGCGGACAGCGTCTGCCGCCCGACGACGCCGGCCTCGGCATCGGGGTCGCCGATATCAATGGTGCGGAAGGGCTGGAGCGTCTCGTCGTCGCCGAGCAGGGCATAGGGGATGAAGCCCGTGGCGGTCGGCGCGTCCTGCACGCCCTCCGTCGTGATGGTGACGACGGCGGTGGTGCTGTCCGCGCCGATGTCGTCCCGCGCCACCAGGCCGAAGGTGGTGGTGATGGAGGACCCCGGCGCCGCCAGGTTGGCGACCGGCGCGAAGGCCAGGCCGCGCGCTTCCGCCGTCACCGCCGCGGCGGTGCCGACCAGGGTCAGGGTCGCGATGCCATCCAGCCCGATGGTGGGCGAGAGCACGCCGAGCAGCGTCAGCTCCCCGGCTTCCCAGGTGATGGTCAGCGTCAGCAGCGCGCCACCGGCATTGGCATCGGCATCCGCGACATCGATGGCCAGGAAGGGCAGGAGGCTCGGGGTGGTGTCGGGGATGGTGATGGTGGGGGTCAGGCCGCCGATGGTGGTCAGCGCTTCCGCCTCACCGACATGCACCACGATCCCGGCGCTGCGTTCCTCCGGCGCTTCCGCGGTGCCGGCCAGCATGACCACGGTGAAGTCCACCAACCGGCTTTCACCGGGCGGGACCGGGTCGATGAAGGTGAAGGACAGCGCCTCCAACTCCGTCTCCAGCGCCTCCGTTTCCGTGGCCAGCAGGCGATAGGTGGTGAAGCCCGGCGCCGGCACATCCGGCTCCGCGACATAGGCGCCGCCGATGGCGACCTGGCCCGAAGCGACGATGATCCGCGCCTCCCGCACCGCGCCACCGGCGAGGTCGATCGAGGCGAAGGGGCTGAAGGCCTGATTCTGCGGCGTATCGAGCGAGAGATCGAGCGCCTCGACGGTGGGGGGCAAGGTGGTGCTCACGCGAAGGTCCCCCGGAGTGCGGATGGCTGGTTCATGGCGATCACCACCGCACCACCACGCGGCCAAAGCCGCCGATGGATTGCGTGCCCTCTCCGAATTCACCGATCACGCCGAAGCCGAAGCCCAGGCGCTCGCTCGGCTGCATCTGCATGCCGAGGTTCATCGCCAGCCGATCCCGCGCCGTGCGGGGGGTGACGATGTTGAACGACTGGTCCGGCGCCAGCGCGAAGCTCGCCGTGCTGGTCAGGCTGGTGCGGGTCTCGTGCACCCAGGCGGCGCGGATATAGGGGGTGATCATCAGCCCATCCGGCCCGGCGAAGCGGCTGTCCCAGCGGATGCCGAGCGAGGTCGGCACCGAGGTATCGGCGCGCGCCTGCTGCGTCAGCCCGAGCACGCCACCGCTGCCATCGGCGGCGGTCGAAGTCTCCCGCGCCCCATCCTGACGCCAGGCGTTCAGCCCGATGCCGGCGAAGGGGGAGAGTGCGAAGCCGCCCATGTCGAAGCGCGCGCCGAATTCGAGCGCGGCATTGGCATTGTGCATGCCGCCAATGCTTCGCGCGTATTCCGACTGGCCTTCCAGCCCAATCACCCGGGACTGCTTCGCTTCATGCCGCGCATAGCCGAGCGTGCCGGAGAGGTAGAGCGGGCCGGACCGCCACATGCCGTAGAAGCCCATATGCCCGCCTTCGAGCTGGCCGCGCGACAGCGTCTGCCCGGCATCATAGGTGCCGGAGCTGTAGCCGCCGGCCGCGCCGATCAGCAGGTTCGGCGCGACCTGGTGGTCGAAGCCGGTCATGAAGCCGCCGACCCGGGCTTCCGCCCCGCTGCCGAAGGCCGCCTGGGTATCCGCCCTGCCGCCATAGCCCAGCGGCATCGCCCAGAACCGGGTGGGGGAGGGCAGGGTATCCGCCAGGCTGTTCATGCCCAGCAGCGCATCGCCGGACAGCGTGGCCCCTTCCTCGCCAAACGCCGTGGCCAGGGCGAAGGGGGCGAAGGAGGCGGGCGCCGGCAGGCCGGCATCGCCGCTGCGCTGCAACTGGTCGAGCCGCGCGGTGATGCCCATCATGAACTGCGATGCCGCGCCCTGCGCCGCGAGCAGCGACACCGCGCCACCCTCGCCGCCGAGGCTGGTCATGGAGGCCGAATAGCTCGCCGCGTTGTTCGCCCCATAGACGCCGCCGGAATAGGTGGCGAAGCCCGTGGGGTTGCTGGTAGCGGCGCTGTTCAAGGCCTTCGCCACGCTGCGCTGGTTGCTGCTCATCGCCGCGGCGGGGGCCGTGGTGGTCAGCGTGACGGCCAGCACCACGTCGCTCGGGTTCGGGTATTGCAGGGACCAGCTCGCATTGAGCGTGGAGGGTGTGGACAGCGTCAGCGGCCCCGCGCTGAGCACCGTGCCGCCGGCGGCGGACAGGATGGTGGCGCGCTGCGTGCCCGGCGGCAGTGCGGTGCCGGGTATCAGTTCCGCCGCCACTGTGCCGGCGAGCCTTGCGGTGCCGGTGATGTTCAGGCGGTCCGCCACCATCGTCCCGGCGCGATCGCCGACATCGACGTAGTTCGTGCCGGTCGCCGATTGCGCGAAATTGCCGGCGAGCGCCGTGGTGCCGATACGCCCCCGGCCCAGCACCGCGAGGCCACCGGCATTATCCAGCGTGCCCGTGCCAAGCGCGACGCGCGCGCCGGTGTTGAACAGCGCGCCGCGCCGGTTGTCGAAGGCAACCGCGCCGCCGCTGCTGTCGATGCTGCCGGTGATGGTGCCGCGATTGACCACGCTCGCCCCAAGCCCTTCGGCGAACAGGGCGCGGCCGTTCGGGCCGTTGATGGTGCCGAGGACGCCGTCATTGGTCAGCGTCTGCACGCCACCGCGCAGCACCACGCCGGTGCCGCCCACACCGCCGAGCACGACGCTGCCGGCGCCCAGCGTCACCGTGATCGGCGCGGTGCCGGCCTGCGCGCCCAGGCTCTCCGCCAGGATGCCGATGCCAGCGGCGCCGTTGGCCGCGATGCGGGCCGTATTGGTGATGGCGATGGCGCCGCCGATGCCGAGGCCGCCGGCCGCGACGCCGGAGGTCCCGATGCCGCCTGCCCCGGCCACCGGCGTGCCGCCACCGACCAGCCCGCCGCCGCCGCCCAGGCTCTGCGCGACGATGCCATGGGCATTGCTGCCGGCCACCGTGATGTCGCCGCTGTTGTCGATCCGCACCGCGCCACCCGAACCGGTGCCGGCGAGCAGCGTCACCGCGCCATTGATCGGCGCGACGTAGCCACCGCCGCCGCCGATGGATTGCGCGACGATGCCATGCGAGGCCGAGCCTGCCGTGGCCAGTGCCGCGCCAGTGGTGATGGTCACGCCCCCGCCATCGCCCCGGCCGCCGCCGAGGGTCGCCGCCGTGGCGCCGTACAGCACCGCGCCGCCGCCACCACCGATGGATTGCGCGACCAGCGCGGGCGCGCCGCCGCCCGTCGTCTCGATCATGCCGCCGAGGGTGAGACCAACCGTGCCGCCCGTGCCGATGCCTGCGCCGAGGGTCACCGCCCCCGCCGCGCGGGCGACGAGGCCGCCACCGCCGCCGATGCTCTGCGCCAGGAGCCCAGCGCCCTGGGAGAGGATATCCGCCGCCGACGCGGAGACCGTCACGGCCCCGCCGACCCCGCCATTGCCGCCGATGAAGACCCTCACATCGTCCCCGATCAGCCGTGTGCCGATCACGCCCGCGCCGCCGCCGCCAAGCAGGGCGCCGCCGCCGGCTTCCAGCACCACGCCGCCGCCGCCAGCGACGCTCTGCGCCAGCACACCCAAGCCGCGCCCGGCGGTAATCGCGCCGAGGCTCTCGATGGTCACGGCGCCAGCCGCCGCGGCCGCGCCGGAACCGTCCGGGACGACCGGGACGGTGGCACCGTCAACCGGACCCTCCGCCCCCGCGAAGCCCAGCCGCACCAGGCCGCCCGTGCGGGCGAGCACGCCGCCACCGCCGGCGATGGATTGCGCGATGATGGCCGGCGCCGCGAAGCCCGTGCTCGTCACGGTTCCCGCGGCCAGCGTGACCGCGCCGCCGGCGCCGCCGGCATCCCGGCGATTGCCGAGTTGCGCTGTCTCCGTGCTGTCCGTGCCGATGGCGTAGCCACCACCGCTGCCGATGGACTGCGCGAGCAGGCCGATGCTGCGCCGACCCGCGGTTTCCACCGTGCCGCTTGCCCGCAGCACCGCCTCGCCCGCCATGCCGGAGGCGACGCCCTGCGCGCCGAGCGACACCGCGCCGCCCGCGCCGAGGCCATAGCCGCCACCGCCCGCGATGGACTGCACCTGCGCGCCGGTACTGTCGATGCCAAGCGTCCGCACCAGCCCGACCAGGCGGATCTCCGCCCGTCCCGCATTGCCCGTCGTCGCGCCGCTGGCGCCGATCCCGGTGCCGCCCAGCGCGGGGGCGAGGATGCCGCCGCCGCCGGCGATGGATTGTGCCAGCAGGGCAGGGGCGATGCCGCCCCGCGTCAGCACGCCGACCGCTGCGTCCGCGAGGTCGATCAGCGCCGCGCCGCCCGCACCGGCCGCGCCATCGCCGCCGAGGATCGCGTGGCCGGAACTGCTGATTTCCCCCAGCGAGGCGCCGCCGCCGCCGCCGATGCTCTGCGCCACCAGGCCGAAGCCACCGGGCGCGCGGGTTTCCACCGCGGCCCCGGCGGTGAGCCGGATCGTCGCCGTGCCGCCATGGCCGGAAGCGCCCGTCGTCGCGCCGGTGCGCACCGTCAGCACATTCGGGTCGAAGCCGAGCACGCCGTTGAAGCGGATATCGGCATAGGCCGCGCCGCCACCGCCGCCGATGGATTGCGCGAGCACGCCGAAGGCGCCGGCACCCGTTGTCAGCACCGTGCCGCCATTGAGGACGACACGCGCCTCTCCGCCATTGCCGCTGGCGCCACCCGAACTGCCGAAATCGAACACACCGGTGCCCGTGCCGGCGCCGCCGCCGCCACCGATGGATTGCGCGAGGATGCCATGGGCGCCGGCGCCGCTGGTGGCGATGCTGCCGGCTACCGTCACCTCAGCCAGGCCACCGGCACCGCCCGAGGCGCCATCGGCCCCGAAGGAGATCAGCGGGCGCTTGGTGACGCGGACCACCTCATCCAGCACCTGCCGGCCGAAGGCGAGGCCGGCGGCGCGCCATTCCTCCATCTGCTCACGCCATACCGCGAGGATGGCGGGGTCCGTGCTGTCGGGCATCGGGGGCGGGGTGGCCGATGGCGGGGCAAGCTGCGGAATCGGCGGCGCCTCGAACTGCGCCACGCCGCCGCCGCCGCCCACGGATTGCGCGGCGATCCCCCAGGACCCGATGCCCTGCGTCACGATCGCCCCGGTATGCGCCACCCGCACGGTGCCGCCATTGCCGTTGCTGCCGCTATCGGCGCCGATGGCGATGATGCGGGTGCCGGGCTCTGGCTCATCGCCCAGGCCGCTGGCGCCGCCGAGGCCGCCGCCGCCGCCGATGGATTGGGCGAGGATGGCGCTGCTGAAGCCGCCGCGCGTCCGGATGGTGGCGGCATTGTCCACCGAGACCGTGCCGCCATCGCCACCGCCGCCGCCGCTGCGGCCGATGACGATGATGCCGCCGCCGCCACCGCCCGCGCCACCGCCGCCGCCGACGGATTGCGCGACCAGCGCATTCGCGTGCTCGCCCGTGGTCTGCAGCGTGGCGCCGGCCAGGTTCGTCACGCTGACGGTCCCGCCATGGCCGCCGCCGATGCCTTCGCCGCCGATCGCCAGCTTGCCGAGCGCACCCGCCAGACCCATGCCGCCGGTGCCGCCGCCGCCGCCGATGGACTGCGCGAAGATCGCCTGGCTCCAGTCGCCGGTCGTGTTGATCGCGGCGCCGTTGTTGGCGAGCACGGTGCCGCCATTGCCGCTGGCGCCACCCGTGCCGCCGACGCCCACCTTGAAGTTGCGCGTGAAGGAAGCACGGTCGAGCCCGTTCGCCAGGACGTACATGTCGAGCGCGCGCGAATAGCGGGGCGGCACGAGGCCGGTCATGCCCGCCCGGCCATCGCCGCCGGAGCCGCCGCCACCACCGATGGATTGCAGCAGCATGCCATGGGCGGCGAAGCCGGCGGTGGCGATCGCCTCCCGGTTCGTCGCCGTGACGCCGCGTGCATGGCCGGCGGTGCCGCCATTGCCGCCGACCGCCACGGTGAATTGCCAGTTCATCTTGTCGGGCGAGGTGGCGCCGGGTGCGACCTCCGGCTTCTGCCCGAGGGCGAGGGAGATGGCGTTGGACGCCCCGCCGGCGCCACCGCCGCCACCGATGCTCTGCGCGAAGATGCCATGCGCGCCATCGCCCGAGGTCGTGATCCGCCCGGCATTGGAGACATCGACATTGCCGCCGAGATTGCCATCGCCGCCAAGCCCACCGACCGCGACCGTCATGGCCACCTGGCGCTTCTCCGGCACGCCGACACGCAGCACGGCGCTGATCGCCCCGCCGCCGATGCCGCCGCCGCCGCCGACGGATTGCGCGAGGATGCCCATGGCATTCGCGCCCGTCGTCACGAGGTCCGAGAGGTTCGAGACGGTGACGCGCCCGCCGGTGCCGCCGGTGCCGCCGCTGCCACCGACGGTGACCGTGGCGTTCAGCGCCTCCTCGGTCCCGAGGCGCGACATCAACGCGGCGATTGCCAGCCCGCCCATGCCGCCGCCGCCGCCGATGGATTGCGCGACGATGGCGTGGGCATCGCGCCCCGCCGTGCTGATGGAGCCGCGCTCGCCCGGCACGGCGAGCGTCCGCACCTCCGCCGCGCCGGCCGTGCCACCGGCCCCACCGCCGCCGCCGATCGACAGCGTGGCCATCTTGCCGCCGCCCTCGGCGGAGGTGTTGAAGGTGCCAGCGAAGGACAGGCCGCCAATGCCGCCGCCGCCGCCGATGGATTGCGCGACGACGCCACGCGCGCCGTCCCCCGTGGTGACGATATTGCCCTGGAAGGTTGCCCGGGCGAGGGCCGCCCCGTTGCCCGCCCCGGCGCCGCCGCCGAGCGCCACGGTTATGGTGGTACCAGCCCCCGTCCCCAGGCTGCCCGCCACGGCAAAGCCGCCGGAGCCGCCGCCGCCGCCGATGGATTGCACCAGCACGGCATCCGAATTC
>CANJXD010000185.1 GCA_947478535.1 Acetobacteraceae bacterium | reverse complement strand
GACCATCGCGACGCAGGGCGCACCCACCTGGATGCCGGGCGCGCCGGCGATCTTCAGCATCATCGTGTTCCTGTGCATCGGCGTGTCCATCGCCGGCAACGAATCGGCGCAGCGCTATGGCCGCCAGCGCATCGTCACCTGGGCGATGGGCGCCGCCGCCGTGCTTTCGCTCATCACCGGGCTGAGCGGGGAGCTTTCGGTGCCGCTCGCTATCCTCTGCATCCTGCTGTGGAACGCCGCCATCTACCTCGACAGTTCGGCGCTGACGGCGGGGACGGTGCAAGCGGCGGCGCCGGGGATGCGGGGGGCGACGATGGGGCTGCATTCGATGTGCGGCTATACCGGCGCTTTCCTCGGCCCGCTTGGCGCCGGCATCGCGCTGGATTTCGCCGGGGCGAACCAGGTGCTGGGCTGGTTCCTCGCCTTCGGGCACCTGGCGCCGATCACGCTGCTCGGGCTGATCGTGGTGCGTCACCTGGGACGGGCGGGGTGATGTGCCTGGGGAGGGCGGGGGGTGGCCATTGTTGCGCCACACGCCGATGATCGTCTTATCTCCCTGGCGGTTGGCGGATTCCGCCGCGGCCGCACGCTTCCGAGGATCGAGCATGGCAGCCCCGCATTTCCTCCTGCAGACGGCGGTAGGTGCGGTTGTGCCGGTGGAGGTCGGCGGCCAGCCCGTGCAGGCCCGCTTCGCCGATCTGCAACGCGCCGCCGGCCCGCATGCCACCTTGTTCGCGGAACCCGTGCCGACGCGGGATGCCGATGGCGCCATCCGGTCCATCGCCTGGTATGCCGCCGGCAGCGAATCCCAGCCACTCTCCACCGTGACGCAGCCGCAGCGTGCGGCGGCAGAGGCCCAGTTGCGCGCGGCGCTGGCTGCCCTCGCGCCGCTCACCCAGGGCAATGCCCCGGATGCGGCGCTGATTGCTGCCGCGCTGAGCCTGGCCGATGCGGCCTCCATCCTCGTCATCGATGGCCGGCCGGTACTGGCGGGCTGGGGTCTGACGCCGGCCGGTGACAGCCGTGACGCGCCAGCGCGGATCGCGGCCGTGCTCGGCGCCTTCCTGCCGGCTGCCGCCAGCGCCGCCCCGCCGGTTGCGCCGCGTGCCGCCCCCAGCCGCAGCGCGCCGCCGCCGCCGCCACCGCCCGCCGTCACCGCCGCCGCCGCACCGATCGGGCCGCGCCGCTTCTGGCTGATCCCGGCCGCCATCGGCACGGCGCTGCTGTTCCTGATCCTTGGCTTCTGGCTCGGCTGGCATTTGCTGGCCGAACAGGCCGCCGGCCGCCGCCAATATGCGGAGCTGATCGACCGCGACCGCGTCCGCCAGGCGCTTGAGCTGCAGCGCCGCACGAATGAGGCGCTGGCCGAGGAGGTGGAACGCGCCCGCCGCGCGGCGGAAGGCGATGTCTGCCGCGCCACGCCGCTGACCACGCCCCCCGGCCGTGGCCCGCTGCCGGAAGACCTGCCCGCCCGCCCCACCCCGCCGGCGACGCCGGACGCGCCCTTGGCGCCGCGGCCGAACAACCTGCTGCAACTGCTGGATCAATCCGTCGTGCTGGTGGCCGGGCCTTCCGGCAACGGGCTTTCGATCGGCACCGGCTTCTTCATCGCGGCCGATACCATCGTCACCAACGCGCATGTGGTGGCGGAGGTGACGGGCCAGTTGATGGTCGCCTCCCGCCATCTCGGCCGCGCCTTCCCCGCGGAGGTCACCCGCCGCACCCAGCAGGCGCGGCCCGGTGAGGCCGATTTCGCCCTGCTGCGCGTCACCGGGGTGCCGTCCCTCACGCCGCTGTCGCTGACGCGCCAGGCGCAACGCCTGGATGAGGTGATCGCCGCCGGCTACCCCGCCGCGATCGTGCAGAACGACCAGGGCTTCCAGGCGCTGTTGCAGGGTGATGTCACCCGCCTGCCGGACCTGGTGACGACGGATGGGCGGATTTCCGCCATCCAGACGTTGGCTTCCGGCCTGGTGGCGATGCCGCATACCGCGCTGATCAGCCCCGGCAATTCCGGCGGCCCGCTGATCGACCGCTGCGGGCGCGTCGCCGGGGTGAACACCTTCAACCATATCAACGCGCAATTGGCCGAACGCGTGTCCTACGCCCAGAAGACGGAGGCGCTGCTGGCCTTCCTGCGGGAAGCCGGTGTTGCCGTGGAACCCGTCGACAGCGCCTGCGCGGCGACGCCTGAGCCCGTGGCTGCCCCCGCGACACCGCCTGCGGCACCCCCGGCCGCGCCGGCAGTTCCGACCCCGCCCGCCACGCCACCCGCGCCGCCCGCGCCAGCACGGACGCGCTAGGCCATGACCCGCAGCCTCGCTGCCACGACGCGGGATGCGGAACTGCGCGCCCTGGCCGCGGGCGGGCAGCCCGTGGCCGGCGCCTGGGCGCAGATCGTCGGGCACCTGACGCGCCGCCTTTCCCCAGCCCATGCCGCCATCTTCGCCGAGCCGAGCCCCGACCCGGCGCGCGGCACGACGGATTGGTACGCCGATGGCGACGGCGAAAGCCGCGCCGTCGAGGAGGATGCCGCCGGCCTCGCCCGCTTCGAGGAGATCGCCACCGCCATCCGCGCGGAGGCCGACCGCCTGGGGAACGATCGCGACGAAGGACTGCGCCTGCTCGGCGAGATCCTGCGCCTCGCGCTCGAAATTCCGGATCGCGGTTTCATCCGGGTGCGGGATGGCGCGATCTTCCTCGTTGCCTGGGGCCACCACCGCGCCGGCCGGACGGCCGGGGCCGAGTTGCTCCGGAGCCTGCCGAACACCGCGCCGGCCATGGCGATGCTGGCGCTGCCGCGCTTCGCCCACCCCGCCGCCGCCTGGTTGTGGGCGCTGCTGGCGGCGGCGCTGCTCGCGCTGATGCTGGCGCTCGGCCTGTTCCTCGCCTGGAAGGACCCCTTCCACTGGCTGGTGCCGCCCGACGCGCAATGCGTGGCGGACCCTGCCGATCTCGACCTGCTGCGGGACTTCGACACGGCGCGCGGCGAGGAGGCGAGCCTCAGGGACCGCCTGGCGCGGATCGCCGAGGAACTCGGCCGCCGCCGCCTGCTCTGCGAGCCACCGCCCCGCCCGGCACCCCAGCCTCCGGCTCCGCGGCAGCCCGACCCGCCGCCGCCCCCGCCGCGCGAGGAGCCGCCGCCACCACCTCCGCCACCCCCGCCGCCGCCGCCGCAGCCGCGTTCGGACGATGCCGACCGCGCGCGCCGCGAAGGAGCGCAGGAAGGGCGCGTCCAGGTCATTCTCGGCTGGGATACGCGGGACGACCTCGACCTCTCGATCGTCTGCCCGGACGGCACCGTGATTTCCTACATGCAGCGCCAGGGCTGTGGCGGCACGCTGGATGTGGACCGCAATGTCGGCAACCAGCGCAGCCGCACGCCGGTCGAGAACGTGTTCTTCGACAACCCGATGCCGGGCAACTACCAGATCCGCGTCCATCAGTATGACCATGTGGACCGGCCGGAGACGCCCTATCGCGTGACGATCCGCATCGCCGGCCAGCCGGACCGGACCGTCCAGGGCGTCGCCCGCCCCGGCCAGCCGCGGGTGGTGGACCGCTTCACGGTGCCGGCCCGATGAGCGACAGCGCCGGATCATCGCGCGGCGCTCGGCGATGGGGCGCGCGCGACGAGACGCCGCGATGATCACCGACATGCGGCGGCTTGCCGAACTGCCGGATGATCGCCTGCGCTGGCTTGGCCCGCCTGGGCTGACGCCGCCAGAGGCGCTGGCGAGGCTGCGGCCGTTGCTGGCGGTGCTCGGCCCGCATCATGCTGCACTGCTGGCGGAACCAGTGCGGTCCGGTGCCGGCATCGCCTGGGACGCCCCGGGCATCCAGCATCGCGCCATGCCGGCACTCGAGAAGGTCCAGCGCCCGGTCTTCGAGGCGACGCTGACGCGCCTGCTCTCCGACATCCGCCGCGCCGCCGAGACCGCCCGCGCCCAGGGCAGGGCGGAGGACGCGGCGCTGCTGGACCTGGCGCGACAGGTGCCGGCGCCGGAACTTGTCTTCGCGGTCGATGGCGCGCCGGTGCTGGCGGGCTGGGGCATCGCGGCGGCGACTGGCCCGGCGATTTCCGTCCTGACCCGCTTCGATGACGGCATCGGCGCCGCGCCGCTGGTGGGGGACCGGCTGGCGCTTTGGCTCACCGGAGGCTCCTTGCTGGCCATGGCGCTGGCCGCCATCCTGGCCGCGCCGCTGCTGCGGGACCTCGTCACGGCGCCGCTTCCCAGTTGCGTCGTCAGCGCCGAAGGGCTCGCGGACCTCCAGGCGCTGGAAGCGGCGCGCGAGGAAGGGCTTGGCCTGACGGCGGAGCGGGACAGGCTGCGCGGGGAGCGTGGCCGGCGGCAGCTCGATTGCCCGCTGCCGGAGCCGCCCCCCGCCCCGGCGCCACCACCCGTGCCCCCCGCCAGGCCAACACCACCAACGCCACCCCCGGCCCCGACCCCGACCCCACCGCCGCGCGCGGATCTGCCGCGGGATGGCTGGGACCGTGGCGACCTCGCCATGCTGGAAGGCTGCTGGAACCTCGATTCGAACTACAGCACGCGGGATGTGCGGACCGGCCAGCTTTCCCGCGTCTCCACCTGGCGCATGTGCTTCGACCGGACCGGTCATGGCCGCCAGACACTGACCTATGACAATGGCGCCAGCTGCGAGGGCACCGTCACCGGCAGCTTCGCCGAGGGCGGGCTTCGCATCAGCGATGATGCCGATGTCGCCTGTTCGAACCAGACGCGCATCTTCCGCCGCGACGCGATCTGCGAGCGCCGCAGCGATAGCCGCGCGGAATGCCAGAGCCGCCAGCCCGATAACGCCTCCGGCGGCGGCAGCGCCCGCTAAACGCTGCGCCGATGACCGACATGCGGCGCCTTGCCGAACTGCCGGATGATCGCCTGCGCTGGCTCGGCCCGCCCGGCCTCACGCCACCGGAGGCGCTGGCGCGGCTGCGGCCGTTGCTGGCGGCGCTCGGCCCGCATCATGCGGCGCTGCTGGCGGAGCCGGTGCGGACGAGCCAGGGCATCGCCTGGGACGCGCAGGGTGGCCAGCATCGCGCCATGCCGGCGCTCGAGAAGGACCAGCGCCCGGTCTTCGAGGCGACGCTGACGCGCCTGCTGTCGGATATCCGCCGCGCCGCATCGACCGCCCGCGCGGAGGGAAAGGTGGAGGATGCCGCGCTGCTGGACTTGGCGCGTCAGGTGCCGGCGCCGGAGCTTGTCTTCGCGGTCGATGGCGCGCCGGTGCTGGCGGGCTGGGGCATCGCGGCAGCGAACGGGCCTGCGATTTCGGTCCTGACCCGCTTCGATGACGGCATCGGCGCCGCGCCGCTGGTGGGGGACCGGCTGGCGCTGTGGCTCACCGGCGGGTCGCTCGCGGCCCTGGCGCTGGCCGCCATCCTGGCCGCGCCGCTGCTGCGCGATCTCGTCGCGGCGCCGCTTCCCACCTGCGTCGTCAGCGCCGAAGGGCTCGCCGACCTCCAGTCCCTGGAAGCGGCGCGGGAGGACGGGCGTGGCCTGAGCGCGGAACGCGACAGGCTGCGGGGGGAACGCGGCCGCCGGCAGCTCGATTGCCCCCTGCCCGAGCCGCCCCCAGCGCCCGCCCCAGCCCCGGAACCACCGCCACCACCCGCCCCCGAGCCGCGGCCGCCGGCCCCGCGTCCAACGCCGCCGCGCCCGACACCACCTCCACCGCGACCAGCGCCGGCAAACCCGGATGCGGAACGGGCCGCGCGGGCGGGTGGGCAGACCGGGCGGTTGCAGATCATCCTCGCCTGGGACAACACGAACGATCTTGACCTGTTCGTGCAGTGCCCGAACGGGCAGATCCTCGGCCCCGACAACCTGCGCGCCTGTGGCGGGACGATGGATGTCGATGCGAATATGGGTGGCGGCAACCCCGGTTCCCCGAACATCACCACCACCCCGGTGGAGAATGCCGTCTGGCCCGCGCCCGCGGCGGGCACATATCGGGTGTTCGTCAATCCCTGCTGTGGTCGCCTGCGGGAACCCGCGGGATCGCCCTTCCGGTTGACGATCAGGCAGCAGGGGCAGCCAGACCGCATCATCCGGGGCAATGCCGTGGAACCCGGCCCGTCACGCGGCCCCGGCGCATTCGTCACGGAGGTGGTAGTGCCGTGAAGATCGCTCATGCAATAATGGAAGCGGAAGGCCACGCCCATGATGGGCGGCCGCCGACGGCATTTCTTGGGATCACGCATTCGTTGCCAGATTCGATGACAGATGGCGCAAGGCACGTGACACAGCATCGATGCGAATGGTGCGCCTCGTGATGCCCCGCGCCGCCCTCCACAGCCTGATCCCGGCGTCCGGCATCCAGTTCCTCGATGTCGATTTCGACATCAACACCCTGCCGCGGATCAGCCGTCCCTTCTGGGACGAGAAGCCGATGCATCTGCGCGACGCCAATGGCGACCAGCAGGTGCTGCTGCGTGCGCTGGAGCAATCCGAGGAAGGGGAGCTGTTCGACCCTGTCGGGCGCCAGCACCCGCCGGAGGAGGACGTCTATCGCATCACCCGCAGCCAGGCGCTGGAGCCCTTCCTCGGCCAATGGGTGCCGCTGCCCTATCTCCGCGTGTCCTCCCGCACCCCCGATGGCGTGCCGATCTTCGATGAAGGCCCGACCAACTGGGCGCGGCTGCGGGTGGTGGAACTCGCCCCCGGGGCGGTGCGCGGCGCCACCCATCGCGCCGTCATCGCCTTCGACACCACGCTCCTCGCCCGCCGCGAAGGCCGCGCCTATGCCGGGCCGAGCCCGGAGGATGCGGCGGAGGAACAGGAATTCGGCCTCGCCATGGGGCTGGCCGACAATGCCGGCTTCCTCGCGGAAGGCTGGTTCGGGCAATGGCTCGAACAGATGTTCCTCGACCTCGTCTCCGCGCAGCGGCGCGGGCAGAAGGTGAAGCCGGAGGACCTGCCCTATCGCATGGAGCCCTTTGCCCGGTACCTGACGTTGCTCGAGGTGCTCGGCCATGCCGGCGCGGCACCGCGCATCCGCATGGTGGATGCGGGCGTGTCCGGGCGCCGCACGGCGATGGTGGATGTCGACCTGCTGCTCGATATCGGCAATTCGCGGACCTGCGGCATCCTGGTGGAAAGCGCGCCGGATGGGCCGCTATCGCTGAATGACAGCTATCCGCTCTCGCTGCGGGACCTGACGCGGCCCGAGCACATCTACACGAAACCCTTCGAAAGCCGCGTCGAGTTCTGCAAGGCGAGCTTCGGGCAGGATGCACTCTCCCGCCGCTCCGGCCGCGCCACCGCCTTCACCTGGCCGTCGCCGCTGCGCGTCGGGCCGGAAGCGGTGCGGCTGGCGGGGCTTTCGGTGGGGAATGAGGGGGCGACGGGGCTGTCCTCCCCCAAGCGATACCTCTGGGATGAACGCGCCTCCGTGCTCGGCTGGCGGTTCGGCGCGGGATCGGCGGTGGCGGCCTTCGGCGCGGCCGGCGAACAGCCGGTCTCCGGCGCCTTCATGAACGAATTGACGGAGACCGGGGAGCTGCTGTCGCGGCTGCGCAACGGCACGCCGGCCGTGCGCGCGCGCTTTTCCCGCTCCTCGCTCTATACCCTGATGCTGGCGGAGATCCTGTTGCAGGCGATCAGCCAGATCAACGCGCCCGGCACGCGCGGCGCGCGGCGCAACGCCGATGTGCCCCGGCGCCTGCGCCGCGTGACGCTGACGCTGCCGACCGCCATGCCCGTCGCCGAACAGCGCATCGCGCGAAAACGCGCGGAAGCGGCGGTGGAGTTGGTGTGGTCCTGGATGGGCTGGTCCGCCGGGGCGCAGGATCGCGCGATCGCCGCCCCCGTGCCGCCGCGCGTCTCGGCCAATCTCGATGAGGCGACGGCGACGCAGCTGGTCTGGCTCTACGCTGAATCCGTGCACCGCTTGCAGGCCGATCCTCGGCAGTTGTTCGCGCTGATGGGGCGCGTGCGCGCAGGCACCGGCGCTTCGCCTTCGCTGCGCATCGCCAGCATCGATATCGGTGGCGGCACGACTGACCTTGCGGTGACCACCTATGCCCTGGCGCAGGACCAGGAAATTCGCCCGACGCAGAATTTCCGCGAGGGCTTCAAGATCGCCGGCGATGACCTGCTGCAGGCGGTGATCGAACGCGTCGTTCTGCCGCCGCTGGAACAGGCGCTGGCCGAGGCCCGCATGAGGGAGCCCAAGGCCTTCCTCCGCCGCGTGCTCGGCGGTGCCCGCGGTGGGCAGTCGGAGGCGGAACGCCAGCTCACGCGGCAATTCGTCGCCCGCGTGCTGGAGCCCTGCGCGCTGTCCCTGCTCGGCGCCTATGAGGCGCTGGGGGCGGAGGCCGGGGGCGCCGTCGCGCGGCTGAACCTGGCGGAAGGGCCCGGCCGCCCGCGGCATGACCGCGCCATCGCCTTCCTCGAACGCCTGGCGCTGGAAGCGGGGGCGGAGAATTTTCGGCTGAATACCGTCGAAGTCGCGCCGGAAGCGGCGACGATGGATGGGTTGGTACGCGGCACGCTCGGCCCGATCCTCGCCGACCTGTGCGAGGCGACGCACGCCTATGATTGCGACGTGCTGCTGCTGTCCGGCCGGCCTTCGCGCCTGCGCACCGTGATGGAGATCGTGCTGGCGAAGTTGCCGGTCGCGGCGCATCGCATCGTGCATATGCAGGGCTACCCCGCCGGCGGCTGGTACCCCTTCCGCGATGCCCATGCGCGGATCGAGGACCCGAAGACGACAGCCGCCGTCGGTGCCATGGTGGCAGCACTCGCCGAAGGCTCCTTGCCCGGCTTCCTGCTGCGCGCCTCCCGCCTCGGGATGAAATCCACCGCCCGCTATATCGGCCGGTTGGAGACCAGCGGGCAGCTTCTGAAGCGGAACGAGTATCTGAAGGACATCGACCTCGATGCCGATATCGCCGTGCCGGTCGAGGTGGAGATCCCCTTCGAGGCCCCGTCGATGCTCGGTTTTCGTCAGTTGCCGATCGAGCGTTGGCCGGCGACGCCCTTGTATGCCCTCGAATTCGGCAATGCCGATGATGTGCGGAACCTCGCGCTGCCGCTGACCATTCGCCTCGCGCGCGGAATCGCGGACCCGAATTCGCCGGATGCCGAGGCAAGCCGCGAACAATTCAAGCCGGCCAGCATCCGCGATGCGGAAGGCCAGGAAAGACACCCGACCACCGTGCGCATGCGCCTGCAGACCATGCGCGACGAGGGCGGCTATTGGCGCGACACGGGCGCGCTGGGGGTCCCGTGACACCAGCGGATGAGAAACTCGCCGGCGAGGCGAAGCGGGTCGGCGATGTGGCCGGCCGGTCGCTCGACTGGTTCGCGCAAGCGGCGAAGCCGGGGCTCGATGCGGCGGCGCTGGCGCGCGAATTGCGCGGCGTCGGCCTGCGCGCGAAGAAGCTGGCGACGGCGGCGGCAAGGCCGATGTGCGTCGGCGTCTTCGGCCCCTCCCAGGCCGGCAAATCCTACCTGATCTCGGCCCTCGCGCAGTCCCGCGAAGCACCGCTGATGGCGATGTTCGAGGATCGCGCCATCGACTTCGTGCGCGACATCAACCCCGAAGGCGGGCGAGAGGCGACGGGCCTCGTCACCCGCTTCACCATGAAGACGATGGCGACGCCGCCGGGCATGCCGGTGGCGCTGCGGCTGCTCTCGCAGACCGATGTCATCAAGATCATCGGCAACGCCTTCCTCTCCGATTTCGACCCCGCCGATGTCGAGCCGCCCGGCCCCGGCGCCATCGAGGCAACGCTGGAGGCCGCCCGCGCCAAGGCGCTGCCGCGCGCCTTCGATGCGCTGACGGAGGACGATGTCTATGTC
>CANJXD010000184.1 GCA_947478535.1 Acetobacteraceae bacterium | reverse complement strand
GGGTGTGGTCACGCAGCCTCCAGCCCGGCTACCTCGACCACCCGCCGATGGTCGCCTTCTTCATTCGTGCCGGGACGTTGCTGGCGGGGGAGGGTGCCTTCGGCATCCGGCTGATGGGGCCGCTGTCCATGGCCCTGGCCTCCGTGATGCTGGCGCGGGCGGCGGATGCGCTGTTCCCGATGCAGCGGCCGGGTGTGTGGGCCGCGGCCTTCTTCAATGCGACGCTGCTGGTGGGCGTGGGCGGCATCCTGATGACGCCGGACCTGCCGCTGCTGGTCTTCGCGGTGATGGCGGTCTGGGCGCTGGCGCGGTTGCAGGCCAGCGGCGATGGCCGGTGGTGGCTGGTCTTCGGCCTCGCCTGCGGGCTGGCGCTGCTGTCGAAGTATACCGCCGTGCTGCTGGGCCTTGGCGCCATCGCCTGGCTGGTAGGAAGCCGTGCGGCCTGGCGCTGGTGGCGGGACTGGCGGCTTTACGCCGGGGGCGCGCTGGCGGTGGCGGTATTCTCCCCGGTAGTGTTGTGGAACGCGGCGCATGGCTGGGCGAGCTTTGTGAAGCAGGGTGGGCGGGCAGCTTCCGGCGGTGGTGCCGCGTGGCGCTACCTCGGGGAATTGGTGGTGGGACAGGCTGGGCTGGCGACACCGCTGGTCTTCCTGCTGTGCCTGGTGGGGGTGGGCGCGGCGGCCCTGGCCTGGGCGCGCCGGGGCGATGCGGCGGCGGCGCTGCTGCTGGCGATGGTGCTGCCCGGCGCCGCCCTGTTCACCTGGCAGGCGACAGGCAGCCGGGTGCAGGGGAATTGGCCCGCCATCCTCTACCCCGCCGCCTGCATCGCCGCGGCGGCGTATTTGCCGGGGCGGCTGCTGGCGTGGCGGCGGCCGGCCGCGGGGCTGGGGCTGGCCCTGGCGCTCGCCGCCTATCTCCAGGCAGCCTTCGCCCCCCTGCCGCTATCCCGCCGGCAGGACCCGACGCTGGCGCGGCTCGGCGGCTGGGGGGATTTTGCGGCGCTGGTGGAGGCGGAGCGCCTCCGGCTCGGCGCCAGCTTCGTCGCGGCGGAGGAATATGGGCTGGCCTCCGAATTGGCACTGCTGCTACCGCCGGGCGTGCCGGTGGTGGCGCTCAACCCGCGCTGGGCGCTGTTCGAGCTGCCGCCAGGGGAAAGTCTCGGCCTGGGCGTAACCGGGCTGCTGGTGCAGAGCGAAAGACGGGACAGCGCGCCGGATTGGCCGGAGGCCGGCGCGTTGGAAGAAGGTTCGTTGGTCCGGGCGCGGCGGGGAATCGAGGCGGAGCGCTATCGCGCCTTTCGCGTCGAAACCCGGCCGGGCCTGCCAGCGACGGCGCTACTGCCGAGGCCGTGACATGGTGCCGTCCTTGACGGAACCGTGCGACAGCCGATCCTCTACCGCGTGGGAATCCCCGGAAGGGTGGAGGTTGCTATGTGGATCAGGCGCAGGCGTGGCTGGGAAATCTCGGAAAGCCAGGTAACCCCGGAGCCGCTGGTCGTGAACCGGCGCGCCATCATGGCGGCCGCTGGGGCAGGGACCATGATGGCGCCCACCGTGGCACGGGCGCAGTTCTTCTCCCGCGCCCCGGCTGGGGACCCGTTCCAGCGCGTGCCGGCGGATGCGCCGGGCCTGCCGGTGGCGATGCGCAACCCGCGCTTTCAGCCGGGCCGGGCGCTGTCGCCGGAACGCGATGCCGTGACCTTCAACAACTTTTACGAATTCGGCAGCGACAAGGGCATCTGGAACGTCGCCAACCGCATGCCGGTGAACCCCTGGACCATCAAGATCGATGGCATGGTCGAAAGCCCCGGCGAATTCAGTGTCGATGACCTGGTGCGCCGCATCGGGGTGGAGGAGCGCGTCTATCGGATGCGCTGTGTCGAGGCCTGGGCGATGACCGTGCCCTGGACCGGCTTCGAACTCGGCAAGCTGCTCGAGATCGTCAAGCCGCTGGGCTCGGCCAAGTTCCTGCGCTTCGAGACGGCGCAGCTTCCCGCCGTGATGCCCGGGCTGCGGCAGAGCTGGTACCCTTGGCCGCATATCGAGGGCTGCACGATCGAGGAAGCGGCGAATGAGCTGGCCTTCATGCCAGTGGGCATCTTCGGCAAGCCGCTGCCGGCGCAGAATGGCGGGCCGTTCCGGGTGATGTTCCCGTGGAAATACGGCTTCAAATCCGGCAAGTCGCTGGCCCGCATCACCCTGACGGACCAGCGCCCGAAAAGCTTCTGGGAGACGTTGCAGGCCAGCGAATACGGCTTCTGGGCGAATGTGAACCCGGAGGTCCCGCACCCCCGCTGGAGCCAGGCGAGCGAGCGGCTGATCGGCAGCAATGAACGGGTGCCGACCCGCATCTACAACGGCTATGGTGAATTCGTCGCGGGTCTCTACACGGGCCTGCAGAATGAGAGGCTCTGGGCCTGAACCTTGCGCGGCATCGGCCTGCTTTTCCTTCTGTTCTCCCTCGCCCTCGGCATCCAGTCGGGGGCGTGGACGCGGCTGAGCGCGGTGCTCTACGCCGTCTCGCCGCGCTTCCTGCTGTGGTTGCAGGGGTGGTCGCAGGCCAATCTCGGCGCTGAGCTCTGGTGGTATGTGCTGCTGCCCGTGCTGGAAGCGCCGGCCTGGGTCTTGCCGGCAGGCATCGGGGCCGCGCTGATCATCGTCTCCATCATCCGCGATCGCCTGCGGAAGGTGGGCTGACGCTCCTGGCTTGACGGCACCCAGCCCCCGGCGGAGCCTGCCCGAAACGAGGATGGGCCGCCCATGACCACGCGCAGCACGCTGTCCTGCGAGATCGACCTCGATTCGCCGGGCAAGCGGCATGGCTTTCTGCGCCTGCCGCATTCGACGCATGACAGTGCCTATGGCTGGATTCCCATTCCCATCAGCGTGATCGTGGGGTCACCGGGCCCGACAGTGCTGCTCGTCGCCGGCAACCACGGCGATGAATATGAAGGCCAGGTCGTGCTCGGCCGGGTGATCCGGGAGGTCATGCCGGCGCAGGTGACGGGGCGGCTCATCATCCTGCCAGCGGCGAATTTCCCGGCGGCGCAGGCGGGAAGGCGCGTCAGCCCCATCGATGGCGGCAACCTCAACCGGCTGTTCCCAGGGGACCCGATGGGGGATGTGACCCAGCAGATCGCCTTCCATATCGCGGAGGACCTGCTGCCCCGCGCGGATGCGGTGCTGGACCTGCATTCCGGCGGATCATCGCTGATGTATGCGCCTTCCGCCCTGATCCGCCGCGGCGACGATGCCGAGCATTTCGCGCGCAGCCTGGCACTGTTGAAAGCCTTCGGAGCGCCGCTGTCCTACATCGTGCGGCCGGGGACGAATGGGGGGCGGACGCTGTCCGATACCGCCTATCGCCGCGGTGTGCTGCATCTGGGGACCGAACTCGGCGGTGGCGGCCATGCCGGGGCGGCAGCGATCCGGGTGGCCGAACGCGGCGTTGCCGGGGCGCTGCGACATCTCGGCGTGGTCGATCTTGGGTGGGATGCGGGGCCGGCACCGGCCGCCACACGCATCCTCGACGTCGGCGGCGCGGATTACTACGTCTTCGCCCCCGACCCGGGCGTGTTCCAGCCGATGGCGGAACCGGGGGAGGAAGTGGCGGCCGGGCAAGTGGCCGGGCTGATCCATCACACGGAAACGCCGTGGCGGGACCCGACCCCGGTGGCCTTCGCCCGGGATGGCGTCGTACTGGTCAAGCGTTGGCCCGGCATGACGGCGCGCGGCGACTGCCTGTTTCACCTCGGTACGGAGAGCGGATTGTGAGCGACGAGAACCCCATCCTGATCACGCGGGATGGCCCCGTGGTGCGCGCGGTGCTGAACCGCCCGCACCGGCGCAACGCGATGAGCCTGGCGCTGGTGGCGGCAATGGATGAGCTGGTGGCGGGGCTGCGCACCGACACCTCGGCGCGCATCCTGGTGATCTCCGGCGCCGGCGGGCATTTCTGCGCCGGGCTCGACCTGACCGAAGTGGGCGCGGTGGAGGATGCGGCGACAAAGCTGGCGAAGCAGCAGGCGCGCAATCGGGCGACGGGGGCGCGCTTCGCGGCGATTTCCGAATTGCCGCAGGTGGTGATCGCGGCGGTGGAGGGTTCCGCCTTCGCAGGTGGGCTTGGCCTGGTGACGGCGGCGGATATCGCGCTGGCCTCGGCCGATGCGCGCTTCTCCGCGCCCGAGGTGCGGCGCGGCCTGGTGCCGGCGCAGATCCTGCCCTGGCTGGTCCGCCGCATGGGCCGCAGCGAGGCAACGCGCATCTGCCTGCAAGGCCATGTGCTGGATGCGGCGGAAGCCGCGCGGACCGGCCTCGTGCACAAGGTGCTGGCGGATGCGGCGGCGCTGGAAGCCGAACTCCAGGCGGTGATCGCCGATATCCTGGAGGGCGCGCCGGGCGCGCTGGCGGAGACGAAGGCGCTGCTGGCCGCGCTTGGCCCGGTTTCGACCGAGGCCTATGCGGAAGCCGGCGCCCAGGCGTTCGCGCGGCGTGCGACGCATCCGGAATCGGCGGAAGGCATCGGCAGCTTCAAGGAACGCCGCAAGCCATCCTGGTCCCCCTTGGCATCGAAGGAATAGCGCCATGACCGCCTGCATCGTCGGCTGGGCGCATACGCCCTTCGGCAAGCTGGATGACCCCGATATCGAAAGCCTGTTCGGCCGCGTCGCCCGCGCGGCGATCGATGATGCGGGCATCGGCGCGGATGAAGTGGATGGCGCCTTTGTCGGCGTGTTCAATGGCGGCTTCACGAAGCAGGATTTCTTCTCCTCCCTGCTGCTGCACTCCGTGCCGGAGCTGCGCTTCAAGCCGACGACGCGCTACGAGAATGCTTGCGCCACCGGCACCGCCGCGATCCACGGCGCGATGGACTTCCTGGCGGCCAAGCGCGGCCGCTTCGCGCTTGTCGTTGGCGCGGAGAAGATGACGGCGACGCCCGGCGCGCAGGTGGGCGAGATCCTGCTGTCCGCCTCCTACCGGAAGGATGAGGGGGATATCCCCGCGGGCTTCGCCGGCGTCTTCGGGCGGATCGCGGAGGCCTATTTCCAGCGGCATGGCGACCAGTCCGACGCCCTGGCGGCAATCGCGGCGAAGAACCACAGGAACGGGGTCGCCAATCCCTACGCCCAGATGCGCAAGGACCTCGGCTTCGCTTTCTGCCGGGCGGAGAGCGAGAAGAATCCCTTCGTCGCACCGCCGCTGAAGCGCACGGATTGCAGCCTGGTGTCCGACGGCGCCGCGGCGCTGATCCTGACGGATGAGGAAACGGCGCGCGGGATGGCCCAGGCGGGCGGAAAAGCCGTGCGCTTCCGCGCCGCCGCGCAGGCGACGGACCTGATGCCGATCGCATCGCGCGACATCATCCGCTTTGAGGGCGCGCGGGTGGCCTGGGGGCGGGCGCTGGCGGAATCCGGGCTTTCGCTGTCCGACCTGAGCTTCGTCGAGACGCATGACTGCTTCACGGTGGCGGAGCTCATCGAATACGAGGCGATGGGCCTCGTGCCGGAAGGGCAGGGGGCGCGGGCGGCGCTGGAAGGCTGGACGGCGAAGGATGGCCGCCTGCCGGTAAACCCCTCCGGCGGATTGAAGTCGAAGGGCCACCCGATCGGCGCGACGGGGGTTTCGATGCATGTGCTGGCGGCGATGCAGCTGACGGGGCAGGCGGGGGATATGCAGTTGCCGAAGGCGGACCGGGCCGGCGTGTTCAACATGGGCGGCGCGGCGGTAGCGAATTACTGCTCCATCCTGGAACGGGTGGGGTAACGGGTTGCGTCGCCCTGACGGAGACGCGCCCTAAGCCGGGACCAGCACCGAAACCGCAGCTTGCGCGGCTATGCCTTCCCCCCGCCCGGCGAAGCCCAGGCGTTCCGTGGTCGTCGCCTTCACGGACACGCGGTCCACCGGCACGCCGAGCAGGCTGGCGAGGCGTTCGCGCATCGCGCTCGCGTGCGGGGTGATCTTCGGGCGTTCGCAGATCAGCGTGACGTCGGCATTGGCCAGCACCCCGCCGCGCGCGGCGATGCGGCCAGCGGCGTGGACCAGGAAGCGGGCGCTGTCGGCGTCCTTGTACTGGTTGTCGGAAGGCGGGAACCAGCGGCCGATATCGCCTTCCGCCAGCGCGCCGTAGATCGCGTCGCACAGCGCGTGGATGCCAACATCGGCATCCGAATGCCCATCGAGACCAAGCGGCCCGGGGATCGTCACGCCGCAGAGGATCATCGGGCGGCCCTCGACGAGGCGATGGACATCGAAGCCCGTGCCAATACGGGGGATCATCGGCTGGGTCATGGCGGCCTCCACCCGGGCGAGGTCCTCGGGCCAGGTGATCTTCACATTGGATTCATGCCCGGCGACCAACGCCACCGCCAGCCCCGCGGCTTCCAGCAACTGCGCGTCATCGGTCGCCTCCGCCGCAGCGCCGCGATGGGCGGCGAGCAGGGGGGCAAAGCGGAAGGCCTGGGGGGTCTGGGCCCGGTAAAGGCCGGCGCGGGGCACCGTTTCCTCGATGATACCGGCCGCGCCGCGCTTCAGCGTGTCGCTCACGGGTTGGGCGGGGATGGCGCCGGGGTGGCGGGAGAGTGCTTCGCGCAGCGCGGCGAGCGTGCCGGGCGGGACGATCGGCCGGGCGGCGTCATGCACCAGGACGATATCGGGCGGGTTGGCAGCGAGGGATTCGAGACCAGCGCGGACGCTGGCCTGGCGGGTAGCGCCGCCGGCGACGGGCGGCAGGCAGGGCAGGCCTTCGAGGGCGGCGGCGACGGTGTCGAACAACTCCGGCGCGGTGACGGGCAGAATGGCATCCACGCCTCCCTCCCGCAGCAGGGCTTCGGCGGCATGGCGCAGCACGGGGCGCCCGGCCAGCAGGATCAATTGCTTCGGCTGGGCGGCGCCGAACCGGCTGCCGCTGCCCGCCGCCATGAGGAGCGCCACGCATTGCATGGCGCTACCTCTACCGCAGGCCTGGGCCGGCGCATACCGGCGCGGGGGCGCCCAGCGGCGTGCGGGGCATGGGGAGGTTTTGCTCCATAATCGCGCAATTCGGGCGGTTCGCATTGCCCGCGCGGCAGGGCGCAGCTATATTGCTTAAATCATGAGCATCAATACCCCACCGCACACTGCTTCCGCGACGCCGAATGTCCCGAAGCTTCAGCCGATCGATCTCGGCGGCGCGCGGATCGCGGTGCCTGTCATCCTCGCGCCCATGTCCGGCGTGACAGACCTGCCCTTCCGCCGCCTCGCCCGCGCCCAGGGCACCGGGCTGGTGGTAAGCGAGATGATCGCCTCCAATGCCATGGTGCGGGAGAACCGGACCACTCTGAAGATGGTGGAGGTCGATGGCTCCGGCGCGCCGGCCTCGGTCCAGCTCGCGGGGTGCGACCCGGCGGTGATGGCGGAAGCGGCAAAGCTCGTCGTCGGGCACGGCGCGGCGATCGTCGATATCAATTTCGGCTGCCCCGTGAAGAAGGTGGCGCTCGGGCAATCCGCGGGCTCGGCGCTGATGCGCGATGAGATCGGCGCGGCGCGCATCCTGGAAGCCGTGGTCAAGGCAGTGCCGGTGCCGGTCACGCTGAAGATGCGGATTGGCTGGGACCACAATTCCCTGAACGCGCCGAAGCTGGCGCAGATCGCGCGGGAATGCGGTATCCGGCTGGTGACGGTGCACGGCCGCACGCGGCAGATGTTCTACAACGGCACCGCGGATTGGGCCTTCGTCGCGCAGGTGAAGGCGGCGGTCGATCTGCCGGTCATCGTCAATGGCGATATCCTGACGCCGGAGGATGCGGCGGAGGCGCTGCGCCAATCCGGCGCCGATGGGGTGATGATCGGGCGCGGCTGCTACGGCCGCCCCTGGCTGCCGAAGCAGGTGGCGGATTTTCTGGAAACCGGCGTCCTGCCGGCGGAGCCTACGCTGGCCGAGCAATATGCGGTGCTGCTGTCCCACTACGAGGACATGCTCGCCCATCACGGGCGGGACCCCGGCATGCGGCTCGCCCGCAAGCATGTGTCCTGGTACTCGAAAGGGCTGCCGGGCTCGGCCGAGTTCCGCGCGGCGGTGAACCGCACGGATAGCGTCGAGGCGGTGCTCGACCTCATGCGCGGCTTTTACGAACCGCTGATCGAGCGCGGCGTGCGCCCGGAACGCGGTGGGCGGCAGGATGCGGAACTGATGGCGGCATGAGGGGACTTTTCGCCCCGCGCCTGACCCGCGCCGTCCGGGTGGGGGGGCCGGTCCCCGCCGCTTCCGCCCGGCTGCTGCCGCCCGATGCCGCGACGGTGCTCGGCGCGCTGCCCATCACCGCCGTTGTGCTGGATTCCGAGGATCGGTTCCTGTTCGCCAACCCGGCGGCGGAGCTGTTCTTTCGCATCTCCGCCGGGCCGCTGCGCCAGATGTCGATGCGAGACCTGCTGCCGGACGACAACCGCCTGTTCGGACTGATCGCGCAGGTCAGGGCGCATGACGCGCCGGTTTCCGACCATGACCTGACGCTGGAAAGCCCGCGCCTGCATCGCTTCGGTGTCACCGCCCATGGTGCGCCGCTGCCCGAAATGCCGGGCGCCATCATCCTGACGCTGCAGGATGGATCGACGGCGCAGATGCTGGACCGGCAGTTGAATTTCCGGGGCGCCGCGCGGGGGGCTTCCGCCATGGCGGCGATGCTGGCGCATGAGGTGAAGAACCCGCTTTCCGGCATCCGCGGTGCAGCACAGCTTCTGGAACAGGGCGCCAGCGAGGGCGACCGCGAATTGTGCCTGCTGATCCAGGACGAGACCGACCGCATCAAGAATCTGGTCGAGCGGATGGACATGTTCTCCGAACGCCCGGTCGAACAGGGTGCGCTCAACATCCATGAGGTGCTGGACCATGTGCGGCGAATCGCGCTGTCCGGCTTAGCGGCGCACCTCAAGATTCATCAGGAATACGATCCCTCCCTGCCGCCGGTCTGGGGCAACCGGGACCTGCTGGTGCAGATCCTGCTGAACCTGGTGAAGAACGCCGCCGAGGCGGTGGACCCGCGGGAGGGTGAGATCATGCTCGCCACCGCCTATCACCACGGGGTGCGGATCGCCGTGCCGGGCAGCCTGGAGCGCGTGCACCTGCCCTTGCAGGTGATCGTGCGGGACAATGGCCCAGGCATCCCCGAGGAAATCCGCGCGACGCTGTTTGAGCCCTTCGTGACCACCAAGCGGGGCGGGCAGGGGCTTGGCCTCGCGCTTGTGGCCAAGCTCGTCGCGGACCAGGGGGCGCTGATCGAATGCGACAGCCGCCCGGGCCGCACCTCCTTCCGAATTTCGCTGCCGGTACCGCCCTCGGCCCCGCGACGCCTTGGGGATCCCGCATGATGAGCGACGCCACCGCCGCCACCCAGCGCACCATCCTGATCGCCGATGATGACCGCGCCATCCGCACCGTGCTGAGCCAGGCGCTCGGCCGGTCCGGCTACCATGTCCGCGCCACGTCTTCCGCCGCCACGCTGTGGCGCTGGGTGGAGGATGGGGAAGGGGATCTGGTGATCACCGATGTGATCATGCCGGATGAGAACGGGCTGGACCTGGTGCCACGCATCCGCCGCATCCGGCCGGATCTGCGGGTTGTCGTGATGTCCGCGCAATCCACCTTCTCCACCGCGCTGAAGGCGACGCAGCGCGGCGCCTTTGACTACCTGCCGAAGCCCTTCGACCTGAAGGAATTGCTGGCCGTTGTCGGCCGCGCGCTGTCCGCCCCCAGCGCCGCGGAAGCGCCGGATGAAAGCGAGCCGGAGGAGCGCCTGCCCCTGGTCGGCCGCAGTGCCGCGATGCAGGAATTCTACCGCACGGTCGCGCGGCTGACGACCACCGACCTGACGGTGATGATCACCGGTGAGAGCGGCACCG
>CANJXD010000183.1 GCA_947478535.1 Acetobacteraceae bacterium | reverse complement strand
TCCGCCCGCCCGGTGTTGATCCGCGGCAGCGTGGAACCCGGCACGCTCATCGCCCCGCCAGCCGCGCGAGGCGCTTCTTCAGCACGCCGTCGAACAGGATGGTCGTCGTCAGTACCGCCACCAGCAGCACACCCACCAGCGCCGATCCGAAGGCCCAGTTGAAGGTGCTGTTGAACTGCTGCATCGCCGCCATCGGCAGGGTCAGCACCAATTGGCCGCCAATCAGCACCGGCGTCACGAAGGACCCCACCGCGAGGATGAACACCAGCACCGTGCCGGCCGCGATACCCGGCAGCGCCAGCGGCAGCAGCACGTCGAAGGTCACGCGCCAGGGCCGCGCGCCGAGGCTCGCCGCCGCATCCTCCAGCGCCCGGTCAATGGTCTGCAGGCTGCCGAGGATGGCCAGCACCATGAAGGGCAGCAGGACGTGGGAGGTGGCGATGACGATCCCCGTCTCATTGAAAATCAGGCGGATCGGCCGGTCGATCAGGCCGAGATTCATCAGCGCCGAATTCACCACCCCGCGGTTCGACAGCAGCACCATCCAGCCATAGGCGCGGACGACGATGCTGATGAGGATGGGCGCGATGGTGATGAAGATCAGCAGGCTGCGGATCATCGGCCGCGCCGTGCGGATATAAAGCGCGAGCGGCAAGCCCAGCAGCAGCGCCACCACAGCGGAAAGCAGCCCAATGCGGAAGGTGACCGTCAGAGTCTCGATGTAGAGGCCACTGGTCAGGATCTCCGCGTAATTCGCGATGGAGAAGCCTTCGCCGAACACACGACCGCGCTCGGGCACGGAAAATCCCATCCGCACCAAATTCGCCAGCGGGTAGGCGACGATCAGCAGGAAATACGCGGTCGGCAGGCCCAGCAGCAGCCAGGCGAGCCAGGGGCGGTGTCCCGCACGCTCCATCCCAGCGTGCCCTCAGCCCCGCACCAGCGGGCGCACCTCCGCATTCCAGCGGGTGAGCCAGGCATTCTGGTCGCGGTTGATCAACGCCCAGTCCCAGTTCCGGCAGGACTGCACTTCCGCCAAGGTCGGCAATTCCCGCGCCAGGGCGGCGGAGAGAACGGTCTTGCGGTTGCAGGGGATGAAGCCATCCTCCTGCGCCAGGCCGGGTTGCAGGGTGGGGTCGAAGAAGGTGCCGATCAGCTTCTCCACCAGATCGACCTTCTGGCTGCCCTTCACCGCGTGATAGGCGGCGGGATAGATGAAGCCGCCTTCCTCCGGCATCTGGAAGGCCACGGGCACGCCGAGCTGGCGGACGCGCTGCGCGGTGTAGCTGTACCAGGGCGCGATATCGGCGATGCCCTGCTGGAACTTCGATTGCGTGTCGGAGGACAGGCCGTAGAGCCCGCCAAGCCGGGGGGCGAGTTCCTTCACCTTCTCGAAGGCCACATCGATGCGGTTCTGGTCGCCCGCCCAGGCATAGGCGAAGGCGGCCAGGTGGATCTGCCAGTGATAGACGCCGCCCAGCATCACCTTGCGGTCAAAGGCACGGTCCCACATCGCCTTGAAGCTGCGCGGCGGGCGGCTGACGGTATCACGGTTGTAGACGATGCCCCAGGCACCGAAATTCACGAAGGGGGCGTAGCCATCCGGGTCCTTCATGAAGTCGAAGACGTCATCCATGTGGGGAATCTTGTTGGCGTCCACCTTCTCCAGCACGCCTTCCGCCTTGCCGACGAGCCAAGCGCCCTGGAAGGTGACGAAGCAATCCATCGAAGGTCGGTTCTTTTCCGCCAGCGCCCGGTTCAGCAGCGCGGAGCCATCGCCGAAGACGGGCACGACCTTCGCATTGTGACGCTGCTCGAAGTGCTGCAGCACATTGCGATAGAGGTTGCGGTAGGAGGCGCCGCCATTGCAGCCAAGGACGAATTCCACGGGATTGCCGCGCGCCACATTCGGCACCGCCAGCGTGACGACAGACGCCGCCGTGGCCTGGAGTGCCTGGCGGCGCGAGAGCATCGGGAAGCGAGGCATCGTGGCACTCCTGGCGGCAGAATGACGGTGCGTAAGCGGGCAAGCGGGAAGCGGCTTCGCCCGCGATCGGATCTCCTTCACTACACGCTGAATGAACCGGTCGGACAAGAAAAAAGGCGCGATCGGCGCCTGCGCAACACGGCATCGGGGCGAGGCTTGCCGATGCCTGTGGCAGTGATCGCAGCAACTGCCGCATCGGCTGGCAGCCCGGCTGGATCAGCCGAGCGTGATGACCCGCCCGCCCGCGCCGTCCGCATCCTCCGGGTCATGCGTCACCATCAGCACGGGCAGGCCGAGCCGGCGTGCGCGGTCAAAGACGAAGGCGCGGATACGGCCCCGCAAGGCCACGTCCAGCTTGCCGAAAGGCTCATCCAGCAGCAGCGCGCGCGGCTGGGCCAGCAGGGTGCGGAGCAAGGCGATGCGGGCACGCTGGCCGCCCGACAGCGTCGCCGGGTCCCGCGCGCCGAAGCCCGGCAGTTCCGCTTCCGCCAGCGCCGCCTCGATCCGTGCGGCGCGGTCGGGTATGCCGGGGGGAAGGCCAAAAGACAGGTTCTCGGCGACCGACAGATGCGGGAACAGCAAATCGTCCTGGAACAGGATGCCGATGCGCCGGCGATGCGCCGGCAGCGCCGTGATGTCCTTGCCTTCCAGCACCACGCGGCCACTGGCCTGGAAGGCCGGGTCCAACGCGCCGGAGACGAAGGCGAGCAATGTCGATTTGCCAGACCCGGAAGCCCCCATCACCGTCACCACCTCCCCGGCCGCAACCTCCAGCGACGGCAGGGCAAGCAATTCGCGGCCGCGCAGGGTGATGCGCGGCGTGGCGACCAGCAGGCTCATGCCGGGCGCATCCCGCGGCGGTTGCGGTGCAGCCAGGCCGGCAGCAGCGATGCCAACGCATAGGCCAGCAAGGGCAGCAGCGCCTGCAACACGGCATAGGCGCCGAGCACGCGGCGGTCCGCACCGCCGGACAGCGTGACGGCCTCCGTCGTCAGCGTCGCCAGCCGGCCAGCTCCGGCGAACAGGGTGGGGAGGTAAAGCCCGCTGCTGACGGCGATGCCGACCGCCACGGCCACCAGCAGCGGCCGCAGCATCAGGGGCAGCTTCACCCGCAGGAAGACCCGCCACGGCCCGGCGCCCAGCGCGGCGGCGGCGCGGGCATGGCGCGGGTCCATCGCCCGCCAGGGGTCGGCGAGCGAGAGGAAGACATAGGGCAGCACGAACAGCAGATGCGCGGAGACCACGGCAGCCAAGGTGCCATCCAGCCCCAGCCGCACCAGCGCCACCTGCCAGCCGAACAGGAAGGACAGTTGCGGCAGCAGCAGCGGCAGCCAAAGGACCGTGAGCGCCCGGCGGCCTGGGTGCAGGCCGTGGCGCTGCTCGGCCTCCAGGCACCCCAGCACTAGAAGCAGCGCGATCCCCGTGGATAGCCCCGCCACAAGCAGTGTGTTCAAGGCGGGTTCCGCGACCGCCTGCACTTGGCGCTGCCAGGTCGTCAGAGTCAGCGTGGCGGGCAACGCCTCCGGAAACCGCCAGGGGCCGGCGAGCGACCAGAGGCCAAGGACCAGCATCGCGGCGGCGCTGACCGCGAGCAGCAGCGCGAACAACGCCGGCACCGCGATGCGCAGTGCCACGGCATCGCCGCCACGTCCCCCCGCCGCGATCCAGCGCCGGCCGAGACGCACGGCAAGGATTTCACCCCCCCGCCACACCGCGATGGCACCGAGCACCAGCCCCAGCAGCAGCACCGCCCCCGCGGCGGCGGGGAACCACAGCGCCAGGTCCCGGTCGCCCAGCCAGCGCAGCAGCAGCGCGGCCAGGGTCGGCGGATTGCCCGGCCCGAGCACCAGGGCGACATCGACGACGGAGAGCGAGAAGGCCAGCACGGCGTAGATCGGCAGGCGAAGCTGCGGATAGACCATCGGCAGCACCACCTTCAGCCAGGCCGCGACCGGCCCGTAGCCGAGCGACCGCGCGACGCGCAAAGCCTGCGCCGCCGGCACCTGTGCCAGCGCCGCCACCGTCATCATCAGCAGATAGGGCGCTTCCTTCAGCACCAGCCCGGCCACCAGGGCGATGCCCGCCTCATCGCCGATGGTGGTGATATCCGGCGGCAGATCCCAGCCCGTCGCCCAGGGGGAGAACAGCCGGGCGAGCCAGCCCGAGGGCGCGGCGAGGAAGGCGAAGCCGATGGCCAGCGCGACATGCGGCGTTGCCAGCACCGGTGCCAGCGCACGTTCCGCCCAGCGAAAGCCTCGCGAGCCATGCGCCGTGGCGCAGAAGGCGATGACGAGAGCGAAGGAGACCAGGGTGGCGGTAACGCCCGTCGCCACCGTCAGCAGCAGGGCACGCGGCAGTCCAGGGGCTTCCAGCAGCGCACGCCAGGGGGATAGCGACAGCGCATCCCCCCCCAGCGCCGGCAGCCAGCCAAAGGCCGGCAGCAGCGTGCCCAGCAGCCCCGCCCCGACCGGGCCGAGGAACAGCGCGAGGGTCAGGATCGGCGCGAGGCGCAGCATCGGTCAGCGTCCGTAGCGGCGCTCCCATTCCGCGGTGATGCGCGTCATCCAGCTCGGATGCGGCTCTGGCAGCGCGCGGCCCAGTGCTGCGCCGGACAGCATCGCGGGGTGCGTGGCGGCAGCGTCGAAGCGTGCGCGGTCCGCCTCCGGCAGCGCGGCGATGTCCAGCACCGTCGCGGCGCCGAGCACCGCAGGGTCCTGCGCCCGCGCCTGGGCCTCCGCACCCAGCAGGAAATCCGCCGCCACCATGGCCGCAGAGGTGTTCGCGGCGTTGTAGGCAATGGCGAGGAAGCTCGCATTGCCGATGGTGCCCCCGTCCAGCACGAAGCTGCGCGCCGTGGGCGGCAACTGGCCATTGGCGATGGAAACCGCCGCCTCGGCCGGGGAGAAGCTGATGTAGAGATCGATCTCCCCATCCAGGAGCAGCGGCCGCTGCGCGGGCCCGCTCTCGGGGAAGGCGCGGCCGGCGCGCCACAACGCCGGGCGCAGCGCGTCATACCACGCCCAGAGCGCCGCGCTGGCGGGTGCGACCGTAGCCTCCTCCACCGGGCGCATCAGCGCGGTGGGGTCAGGTGCGAGTTCGACCAGCGCCTGCTTCAGGAAGGTCACGCCCATGAAGTTCCGCACCTGCGGATGCGTCATCCGGCCGGGATGGGCACGGGCCCAATCAGCCATGGCGCGCATGCTGCGCGGCGGTGCCGGCACGCGGGCGGAATCGTGGATGAAGACGACCTGCGCCATGCGCCAGGGTACGGCCAGTCCATCCACCGGCACGGTGAAATCCACCACCGTCGCGGGTTTGCCTTCGCGGTCCACGAAGCGGGCATTCGGCAGGCGGTCCAGCACCGGCCCGAACAGCAGGCCCTGGCCCTTCATCGCCAGGAAATTCGGACCGTTGATCCAGATGAGGTCGACGCTGCCCCCGCTGTTCCGCCCCGCCGCCTTTTCCGCGACGACGCGAGCCACCGCCTCGCTGGTATCGCGCAGGCGGACGTGGCGGAGGTCGATGCCGTGCAATTCCCCCAGCCGCCCGGCGGTCCAGGCGAGAAAGGCGTTGGTGCGGTCATCCCCCGCCCAGGCATTGCAGAAGACGGGTTTGCCGCGGGCTTCCCGCAGCACGGCCTCCCATGCCGGCAGCGCCTGCGCCCGTGCCGCGACAGGCAGGGCGACACCCGCCGCCACCAGAGCCCGGCGCGTCGTGGTCATGCCGCGATGCCCAACCGCTTCGCCCGCGCGGCGACCACCCGCGCACCGAGCATCTCCTCATGGAATTTGTCGCAGCCGATGCAGAGATTGGCGTAAGCGCGACCCTTCGGGTCCTTGGTGCGTGACGCTTCGAGGAACTTCTCCTCGGACCAGCCAAGCGTCAGCCCCATGCGTTCTGGCTTGCCGGCATTCATCGCCTCATAGACCGGGTCTCCGGCCAGGCTGTCGAGGATGTCGATCAGCCTTTCCTCCGTGAGGTTGCCAAGCGGCAGCTTCGTCTTGAGGCAGCAGGGATAGACACTGCCATCCGGCTCGATCGAGACTTCGGATCCGTTGTAGCGATGGCGCAGGAAGTTCAGCCCGCCGGACCAGCGATTGCAGAAATTGTCGGCGAGGGTGGCGCGGGAAAGACCGTTCTCCCACGCCCGGCCCCGCGGCCAGAGCTTGCCGATCCAGGTCTCCGGCGTCGCCCCGAAGAAGGAGAAGACCGGCCCTTCCTGGGCCAGCCATTCCTTGTGCGTGCTGGCGACGAGCGACGGGCGCAGGCCCTCGGCTTCCATCATCGCTGTCAGCTTCGCCGTGAAGGCTGCCTGCTTTTCCGCCGTTTCCATCCCGACATGGAAATCATCGACGCCGGCGACCGAGACCATCCAGACGCCGCGCGCGACGACATCGCGCAGGATCTGCGGCGTCAGCAGGTCACCCGTGGTCTGCAGCACGATCCGCACGCCGCCGCGGTCGCGATACCGCGCGGCCAGCCCCTCGATCACCGGATAGGTCACGCGTTCGCGGACGGGGTCGAGCAGCGCCTCCCCACCGGAGAGGATGATGCGGCCGGTCTTTTCCGCCAGCGTGCCATCGGGCAGCGGGTCATCGAGGTCGAGATAGGTCATGCGCTCCGGCAGGTTGGCGAGAACGCGGGCGGTGTTGCGCTCCGCCTCCGCCACCACCGCTTCAAGGGCGCCACGGACGTAGGGGCGGAAGCGATCCTCGTAGCAGTGCCGGCACTTGCGGTGACAGGCCCAGGCCATCACCCAGTAGATCGACTCCATAAGTCCCCTTCCGGTCGGGCAAGGCCCTGCCCGGTCTAGTCATTCGACGGCGGGGGTCGTCAAGGTTACGCCCCCGCCGCAGAAAACTCTCAGGCGAGGTGCTGGCGGAAGAAGGCCGTCGTGCGGTCCCAGGCCAGCTTCGCCGCCGCTTCCTGGAAGCGGGGCGTCGAGTTGTTGTGGAAGCCGTGCTGCGTGCCCGGGTAGAAATGCCCCTCATGCCGCACGCCGGCCGCCTGCATCGCGGCGGCGTAGGGCGGCCACATGTCGTTGATGCGCGGGTCGTTCTGGGCGAAATGCGCCTGGATCGCGGCCTTGATGCCGGGCACCGCCGCGGTTTCCGCCGCCGCGCCGTAGAACGGCGCTCCAGCCTGCATGTCGGCGCCCATCGCGGCCGCGAGGTAGTTCGTCGTGCCGCCGCCCCAGCAGAAGCCGGTGACGCCAAGCTTGCCGTTGGACGCCGCATGCGCCTTCAGGAAGCGCGCGCTGTTCAGCATATCCGTCCGCAGCTTCGCCTGGTCCAGTCGCGTCTGCATCTCTCGCCCGTCATCATCATTGCCGGGATAGCCGCCGAGCGGGGCCAGCCCATCCGGCGCGAGGGCAAGAAAACCATCCACCGCGAGGCGGCGCGCGACATCCTCGACATAGGGGTTGAGGCCGCGATTCTCATGGATCACGAGTACGACCGGAAACGGCCCGGTGCCGGCGGGCTGGGCGAGGTAGCCGCGCATCTGCCCGGAATTGCCGCCCGGCGAGGGGTAGCTGACATAGCGCGCCTTCATCCGCTCATCGGTGAAGGAGATGGTCTGCGCCTGGGCGTAGCGCGGCAGCAGCGCCTGGGCCATGGCGAGGCCGCCGGCGATGACGGTGCAGGCCTGCAGGAAGGACCGCTTGTCCATCCGCCCGTGGCAGTATTCGTCATACAGATCGAACACGCGCTGATCGATGTCAGCCTGCGTCAAAGTCGGCGCCGCAACATTCTGACCATCCGGCATCACCGTCTCCCGTTCCCTCATACAATGTAAGCCTAGCCGCGCGGCAGGCCTCTCCGCAATCGCGACGCGCGGTGGCTTCCCGTGTCGCGCCGCTTCGCCTTTGATGGGGCATGGCAATCACTGAAGCACCCGGCCTGCTGCATCTCTCCGAGGCGGATGTCGCCGCCGCCGACGTCTCCCCTGCCGCGATGACCGCGGCGGTGGAGGCCGCCTTCCGCGATGCCGCGCGGGGGGAGGCAATGACGCGCCCTGCCCTGTCCATACCCGCCCATGGGCCCGCCCATGGGCCCGCCCACGGGCCCGCGGTCGGCTCCGCCAGCTTCCGGGCCAAGGGCGGCGTGCTGGTGGCGGAAGGGTTCGGGGCGGTGAAGTGGTACGGCTACTTCCCCAGCAACGCCGCCCAGGGGCTGGCGGAGTTCCGGCCGCTGATCCTGCTGAACGAGGCGCGGACCGGCTTTCCCGTGGCGCTGATCGGCGGCGACCGCATCACGGAAATGCGGACCGCCGCCATCACCGCAGTCGGCGCGAAATACCTGGCCGCGCCGGGGACGGATACCGCGGGCTTCATCGGCTGTGGCGCCCAGGCGCGCGCAAACCTGCTGGCGCTCCTCCCGCTGTTCCCCCTGCGGCGCGTCCTGCTGCACGGCCGACGCCCTGAGACCGAGGCCGCCTTCGCGGCCTTCGCCCGGGCGCAGGGGCTGGAGGCGGTGCTGGAACGGGACCCGGGCATGGTGCTGGGGGGCGCGGGCATCATCGTCACCACCGTGCCGCGCCTGTCGCCCCGCACCGGCTTCCTGGACGCGGCGGCGGTGGCGCCGGGGGCCTTCGTCTCGATGGTCGATTCCGGGGTGAGCTGGAACAAGGCTGGGCTCGGCGGCTTCGCCCTGCTGGTGTCCGACGATGTCGCGCAATCCACGGGGCATACGGAGCCCGGGGATGCGTCGGTTGGCTACCAGGCCGGCCTTGCCGAGATCGTCGGCGGGGCGATGCCGGCGCGGGCGCCTGGGGACCGGGCGGCGCTGATCTTTTCCGGCACCGGGCTGGCGGATGTGGCGGCGGCGGTCGCGGTGTATCGGGCCGCGCTCCGCCAGGGGTTGGGGCGGCGGCTGGCGTTGTAGGGCGAGCATGCTGGCCCCCTCACCCCGTTTGGGGCGAGGGGGTTGCGCATATCAGGCCGGCGGGGGGGCCGTGTTGGCCATGGCAGGCATGGCGGAGGCCTTGGCGTACCAGGCTTCCAGCTTCGGATGGCCGGGGCGCCAGGGCTCGTTCGCGTAGCGGAAATCGAGGTAGCCGAGGGCGCAGGCGATGGTGATCTCGCCGATCGTCGTCAGCATGCCGAGGCTGTCCGCCTCCGCTTCCAGCGTATCGAGGGACCGCGTGACCTTGCCCTGCTGCAGCGCGATGTAGTCCCGCCGACCGTCATCCAGCGGCAGCGCGATTTCCCGCCGGCGCGGCTGCGTCGCATCCAGGATGCCATCGCCCAGCGCCTGCTGGCGCAGCGCGTTCCAGCGCGCCGGACCGGCGGCGGGGAACAGCTTCGGCGCATCGCCGATGCTGTCGAGGTATTCGCAGATCACCGGGCTGTCATAGAGCGACATGCCGTCGTCGGTGACCAGCGTCGGCACCTTCGACAGCGGGTTGCGCTGGATGAGCTCCGGGTCGGCGCCGGCGTTCATCCAGGGCGTGATCCTGCCCTCGATGCCGCGCTGGATCGCGCAGGCGCGGGCCTTCCGGACATAGGGGCTGTTGGGGGAGATGGTGAGTTTCATGCCGTCGCTTCCTCCGCGTGGTGCGCCAAGTCTCCGCCGGGGCGCTGATCCCGGCAAGGGTGGGGCGCGAGCATCGCGGGACGGGAGGTGCGGGCACATCTGGTCCAGGGCATGTCCCTCCCCCGGCTTTTCCTGGTGCTGTTCGCCCTGGTCTTCCTGCTGCCGATCGCCGTGGCGGGCGCGCTGCATCTGCGCGATGGCATCGGTGAGGGCTGGTGGGCGGCGGACCGGTCCAGCGCCGGGCTACTGCCGCCGCCGCACTGTGACATCGTGCGCGCGCTGTCTGATCGCCGGAAGGAACACCGATGCGCCTGCTGATGCTGAACCCCAACACCTCCACCTCCGTCACCGACCTGATCGTGGAGGCCGCGCGCGCGGTGGCGGCGCCGGGGACGGAGATCGTGCCGGCGACGGCGCCGCGCGGCGTGCCCT
>CANJXD010000182.1 GCA_947478535.1 Acetobacteraceae bacterium | reverse complement strand
GGGGGTCCGGGCCGACGCAACCTGACGAAAATTCCACTTATAGGAAGCGCGGCCGATGGCGCGCGGTCAATCCGGCAGAGCCTGCCGCGGCGCTCAGCTGGGCGCGGAATGCCCAAGCCCTGGGCACCCGCGCGGGCCAACGCCGCAGCCTCGGTCATCGGCCGCAATCCTGGCCCCGATCAATGCCCGCCGAAGATCGCCCGGATGCGCCGCTGGTCCCCCGGGCAGACCCGGCCGAGCCGGCGGTATTCCTCCGGCGTATCGATCGCCGCATGCGCCGCGGCGCGCGCCACGCGCAGCCGTTCCAACACCGGCTCCACCGCGGCCGCCAGGTCATCCTGCATCACCAGCGCCGCGGCCCCCGCATCCCGCGCGCGGCCCTCGGCACGGGATGCCCAGGCGCGGGCGGCGGCGCGCAGCCCCTCGGCGGCCTCCCGCAGCGTGCGGCGGTTGACCTCGGCATGGCGGCGTTCATGGGCCAGCACCTCCCCGGCCAGGCAGCCAGCGCGGGGGATCTCCCGCGCCAGGCGGATGGTGTGTTCGGCATGCAGCAGGCTCAGGCGGATCTCGGTCGGCACGGCGCAGACCTGCCCACCCCCACCCCCGCTCTGGCTGCGCACGGTGATGTCGCTGCGCCATTCGACGCGGGACAGCGTCAGGCCCAGATGGTGCAGCGGCGGGCCGACCTCCGCCTCTTCCCCATCCGCCATCTGGCGCAGTTGCGCCGCCGGAAGGGGGGATGCCAGGCGCGGGTCCGGGTCATGCAGCGTGACGGAGACGGCTGGGTTGCCGCGCGCTGGGCAGGCGGGTTGCGCCAGGGCGGCGCCCACGGTCAGCAGCAGCGCGGGGGCGAGCACAGCAGAGGCGAACACGGCGGGGGCGAAGCCCGTCATGCCACGCCAGGCAAGGACCGGCGGCGGGGGCTCAGAGCCAGCCCTTCCGCTTGAAGTAGATGATCGGCAGCGCGGCGGAGAACACCATCAGCAGCAGCGCCGCCGGATAGCCGAAGGTCGAATCAAGTTCGGGCATGTGCCGAAAATTCATGCCGTAGATGCTGGCGATCAGCGTCGGCGGCATCAGGGCGACGGAGGCCACGGTGAAGGTCTTGATGATGGCATTCTGCTCGACATTCAGGATGCCCAGCACGGCATCGAGCAGGAAGTTCGCCTTGCCATTCAGGAAGCCGGCGTGATCCACCAGGCTGCGAACGTCTCGCACAAGTGTCTTCAGCAGGTTCTGGTTTTCCTTCCGCACCGCCATCGCCTTCTCGGCGCCAACGAAGCTGAGGATGCGCGTCAGGCCGAGCAGCGTCTCATTCGCCCGGGTCGTCACTTCGCCCACCTGGCCGAGCGTGATCAGCACTTCCCGCAGATCGTGGTCACGCGCGCTCGCCTTCACCTTGCTGCGCGCGGAGCGGAAGGAGGCGGAGGAGGCGCGGTCCATGTCGCTGCCGACTCGTTCCAGGATATCCGCCAGCCGATCGACGATCTGTTCGAACAGATGCAGCATCACCGCATCCGGCGTCGCCACCAGCACCGGTGTCCGCTGGCAGCGCAGTGCGAAGACGGCGAAGGCCTTGGGCGTGGCGTAGCGCACCGTCACCAGCGCGTTGTTCGACAGCACGAAGGTGATCGGCGTCGATCCGTATTCGCCGCCCTCCACGCCATAGAGAAAATTGGCGGTGAGGAAGAGCGCCTCCTCCTCCCGATACAGACGGGAGGAGCTTTCGATCTCCTGCATTTCCTCGCGCGTCGGAATCTCGAGGCGCAGCGCCGCCTGGACGGAGCGGCCTTCCTCCGGCGTCGGGTTCAGCATGTCGATCCACACGGCCGAACCCAGTGCCTCGGGAGGCAACAGCCCATCGCGCACCGACAGACGGCCATCGGCGACGGCATAGGTGGTCATCATGTCGCGCTCTCCCGCCTCGGGAACAGGATGCCTCTAGCCCGCCGACGGGGGGGCTGTCACGCCGGGAGAGGCAAGTTGAAAAGCCGGCTGACGGCGGGGAAATCAGCGGCCTCGGGATGCCGGCCGCAGGGCAGCGTGCCATCCCCTGGGCGGACCAATTGGCAGGTGGCGAGGCCCTGATCCCGCGCCGCGTCCAACTCCTCTGCCACATCGGACAGGAACAGGATGTCCGCCGGCGCCAACCCCAGCGCGGTGGCGATGGCGGCGTAGGAGGCGGCTTGCCGCTTGTGGCCGATGGTGGTGTCGAAAAACCCGGAAAACAGCCCGAGCAGATCCCCCGCCTCGGAATGCCCGAACAGCAGCTTCTGTGCCCCGATGGAGCCCGAGGAATAGACCGCGAGCCCCACCCCCCCCGCTTGCCAGGCGCGCAGGCAGGAAGCGACATCCGGCCAGAGATGCCCGCGCAGCCGGCCATCCCGGAAGCCCGCATCCCAGATCATCCCCTGGAGGGATTTCAGCGCCGTCACTTTCGCATCCGCCGCCATCCAGCCGCGCAGCGTGGCGACCCGGTCTGGCCCGGGTACCTCCGCAAGAATGGCGGCGACCTCGGGGTCCTCCCCCCGCGACTCGAGAAAACCTTCCAGCGCCTGCTCCGCGAAGGGAAACAGCGTGTCCTTCACGAAGGCGATGGCGCTGGTCGTGCCCTCGATGTCGGTCAGGACGAGGCGGATGGGGCCGTCCCGGCTCACGCCGTGGTGGCCGGGAACCGCTCGGCCATGTCCGTGCCGGTGTAGTGCGGCGTCCAGCCCGTGGTGTCGGTGAAGACCCGGACGACGGCGAAGGCTGGCGCCTCACCCGCATCGAACCAGTGCTTCGCATTCGCCGGCACGCTGATCAAATCCCCCGGCCCGCAGGCCGCGTCGAACACCTTGCCATCGACATGCAGCACGAAATTCCCTGTGCCGGCATGGAAGAAGCGGACCTCATCCTCGGTATGGGTGTGCTCGGACAGGAATTTGGCGCGCATCGCATCCTTCATGGGATGGTCCGGCGTCAGCTTGATGACATCGGCCGTGCCGGCACCGGTGGCGGCGAGGAAGGCATCGAGACGCGGGCGATAGGCGGCGAGGATCGCCTCCGCATCCGCATCGTCGGGCAGGTCGGCGCGCGGCCAGCATTCGAAGCGCACGCCGATAGGCCGCAGCGCCTCGGCGATCGCCTGGGGGTCCTCGGTGGAGACGAGCTTCGCGTTGGTAGCGGCGTCCCAGACTGTCAGGCGGCTCATCGCATCGTCCTTTCCCGCATCTCGCAGGCCAGCATGAATTCCAGGGCTTCGAGGCGCATCAGCGCGCCCGGCATATCGGCGGCCCAGACATAGGAACCGTGGCCGCGGATCAAATACCCCGGCGGCGGCACGCCGGCACTCCCCGGCTGGGCGCCTTCGGCCTGATCTGCCATGCCATCCCACAGCAGGTCCAGCCCACGCTGCATGCGGGGGATGTCCTGGTCGTTCGGCACTACGGGGATGGTGATGGCCGCATCATGGGTGGGCAGACCCGGAAATGCCTTCAACAATTCATAGCCGGACAGCGTCACGCCCCCCCGCGCGGCGCGCGACAGCACGGTATTGGCGATGGAATGCCCGTGCAGCACCGCCCCCGCCTCGGCGAATCGGCGATAGATGCCGCAATGGAGCAGCGTCTCCGCCGAGCTGCGCTTGCCCGGCGTGACGGCGCGCCCGTCGAGGTCCACCACCATCACGTCATCCGCCGTGAGAAACCCCTTGTGGCGGCCGGAGATGGTGACCACGCAATGCGCGGCGTCGAGGCGCATGGAGAAGTTTCCTGCCGTCGCCGGCACCAGGCCGAGATGGTCGAGCCGCCGCCCGGCGGCGCAGATCGCCTCGGCCACGCTCTCTGGAATCATGCGGGAGCTTCCTCCGGGAAGGCCCTGCGCTGCCAAAGCACCAGCGCCCCCCCGAGGGCAAGGCCAGCGATATCGGCCCAGGCCTCCGGCACCATCAGCAGAATGCCGGCCGTGGCGGCGACCAGGCGCAGCAGCAGCGGCAGCCGCCCATTGAGCATCCAGCCTTCGGTCGAACAGGCCAGCAGCCAGACGCCAATCGAGGCGGTCACGAAGGCCTGGAGAATTTCGGGAAGTTCGCCCTGCGCCAGCAGCGCCGGGGACAGCCAGAACATGAAGGGCACGATGAAGGTGGCGAGCCCGAGCTTCACCGCGATGAGGCTGGTCTTCCACATATCGGCCCCCGCCATCGACGCCGCGGCGAAGGAAGCGAGCGCCACCGGGGGCGTGATGGCGGACAGGATGGCGAAGTAGAAGATGAACATATGCGCCACCAGCGGATCGACGCCGATGCGGATCAGCCCCGGCGCCACCACGGCGGCGGCAATCGCATAGGCTGCCGTCGTCGGTACTCCCATGCCGAGGATGATCGCCACCACCATGGTGAAGATCATGGCGAGCAAGGCCGATGTGCCCGCGATATCCAGCAGCATGGTGGCGAAGCGCCCGCCAACGCCGGTCAGGCCGATGACGCCGGCGACGATGCCCGCCGCCGCGCAGACGGCGATAAGCTGCATCGTCTCCTTCGCCGAGCCGGCCAGCGCCGCCTCGATCGCCACCAGCGTTTCCCGCACCGCGCCGGTGACGGCGCTGACGACGCTTTCGCCGCGCAAGGCGAGGCGGTGCGTCAGCGCGGTGAAGACCATGATGCCGATGGTCGCCGCGATGCCGATGGCGGCCGCGCGGAATGGCGAATAGCCAAGCACCAGCATCCCCACCAGCAACACCAGCGGCGCCGCCATATAGGCGCGGCGGCCGAGATCGGCCCAGCGCGGCAGTTCTTCCCGCGGCAGGCCGCGGATGCCGGCCTTGCGGGCGTTCAGGTCGCAATGGATGTAGTTGGCGATGTAGAACAGCAAGGCGGGGATGAGGCCCGCCAGCGCGATCTCGGCATAGGCGCGGCCCAGCACCTCCGCCATGATGAAGGCGCCCGCGCCCATGACCGGCGGCGTGATCTGCCCGCCAGTCGAGCTCGTCGCCTCCACCGCCGCGGCCGTCGCACGGTCATAGCCGACGCGGCGCATCATCGGGATGGTGAAGCTGCCAGAAGCCACGACATTCGCCACCGCGCTGCCGGAGATGGTGCCGAACAGGATGCCGGAGATGACCGTGACCTTGGCCGGCCCGCCCCGCGCGCGGCCGACCAGGGCCAGCGCGAAATCGTTGAAATAATCGCCCGCCTTCGATGTCTGGAGGAAGGCTGCGAAGGTCACGAACAGGATGATGAAGCTGGCCGAGACCTGGATGATGGTGCCGAGCACGCCGTTATTGCCGAACAGCTCGACGACCGCCTGATCCCACTCGATCCCGCGGTGATACAGGATGCCGGGCATCCAGGGGCCGACGAAGCAATAGGCGATGAAGATGACAGCGATCATCGGCATGACGAAGCCCGCCGTGCGCCGGGCGAATTCCAGCACCAGCAGCATGCCGACGCCGCCGGCCACGAGATCCTGCCAGTTCGGCCCCATGAAGGACCGCATCTCGATCCCATCCGCGTCAAGGATGTAGTGCGCCGGCACCAGGAAGCAGGGCACCATGAGCAGCCAGTCATACCAGGGCACACGGTCTTCCACCGCGCCCGCCCCCACGGCACGCGGCGCGAACAGGGCAAAGCCCAGCGCCGCGCCCAGGAACACATGCACGACGCGGGAGACGGTGGGATCGACCGGGGAGACCAGCAGGACCCAGAGATGCCACAGGACGAAGGCGCAGGCCGCCACGCGCCAGGCGTAGCCCTGCCAGCCCGCCAATTCCCGGCGAGCGGAGGCGAATTCCATGTCGTCGATCTGGGCCACGGTGATCCCGTCGCCCGCCCCGCCAGACGTGGCGCCCCCGGGGCCGTTCGTTGCCGGCGGTGCAGTCATGGAAGCCCCCAAACACGACGCGCCGGCCCCAGCGAAAGGGTCGGCGCGCGGCCCCGCCATGGGGCGGAGCTCATCTTTGCAGGGGCACCCTAAGGCCGCGAAGGCCGCGCATCAACCGGGCGGGGATACCGCCCGGGGAGCGATCAGGCGGCGGGGCGCGACGGGTTGGCCGCCTGCGCGCCCGGCTGCGCCGAGGCGCCAGCCGGAGCAGCGATCGAGCCAGTCGGCTGCGTCGGCGTTTGCGCCGCCGGATCGGCCGCCATGGCGGCGTCCTTCTCATCGTCCTTCATGTTTTTCTTGAAGGACTTGATGCCTGTGGCCAGGTCGCCCATCAGGCCGCTGATCTTGCCGCTGCCGAAAAGCAGCAGGATGACCAGCAGCACGACCAGCCAATGCCAGATGCTGAACGAACCCATTGCGACGCCTCGATCCCATAGGGGTCCACCACAAGGGCGGACCGGTCAAATACCTGGGCGGACACTAGTGCGCGTCCATCCCCAGCGCAAACCGAGACATGGCGCTTCCGTCATTCCGGCACAACGGGGGGATGACCGATTTCGCGCCACCGCGACCGGGAAGCCCTTCCCTGCCCCGAAAGCAGCACAGCCTTCATATTGACTATCGGTAATTTAATGGCCATGTAGGCACTGATCCGGGCCCCTCTGGCGTCCGGGCGCGCGCGCCATCCGGCCCGTGCCGCCCACCGCGATGTCGGATCGCCAGAGAGACCACACGAGTCCGGCCCGGATCGTGTCCGCGCCGGGACACCCGTAACCTGTCCACCCGCCCCCGGCGGGTGGCGCCCGGAGCGAATGCCATGGAATTCCTTCTCGCCGAATGGATCGGCAAGCCCCTTTGGATGTGGGGCGGCTTCTTCACGATCGTTGCCCTGCTGCTCGCCTTCGACCTCGGCGTGCTGAACAAGCAGGACCGGGAGATGGGCATTGCCGAAACCCTGCGCCTGTCCGCCTTCTACATCGGCTTCGCCATTCTCTACGGTGCCGGCATCTGGTGGGCCTATGACAACGACCTGATCGAGACGGCGGACGGCACGCATGCCGGCCTGACCTTCTTCACCGGCTTCTTCATCGAGAAGGCGCTGTCGATCGACAACGTCTTCGTCATCAGCCTGATCTTCGGCTTCTTCGCCATCCCGCGGAAATACCAGTATCGCGCCCTGGTCTGGGGCATCGTCGCCGTCATCCTGCTGCGCGGCGTGATGATCGCGGTCGGCGCTGCGCTGGTCCAGGAATACAGCTGGGTGCTCTACATCTTCGGCGCCTTCCTGATCGCCACCGGCGTCAAGATGCTGGTGGTGCCGGAAGGCGACGCCGATGTCTCGAAGAACCCCGTGGTGCGCTTCGTGCAACGCCATATGCGCGTCACGCCGGAACTGCACGGCCAGAAGTTCTTCATCCGCCAGCCGGACCCGGTGACGGGGAAGATGGTGGCCTGGGCGACGCCGCTGTTCCTGGCGCTCGTCGTCATCAACATCGCCGATCTGGTCTTCGCGGTGGACAGCGTGCCGGCGATCTTCGCCATCACCACGGATACCTTCATCGTCTACACCGCGAACATCATGGCGATCCTCGGCCTGCGGGCGCTGTACTTCGCGCTCGCCGCCATGGTGCATCGCTTCCACTACCTGAAGTTCGCGCTGGCGATGGTGCTGGTGTTCATCGGCGCCAAGATCTTCTGGAACCAGATCTTCGGGAAGGTCGATCCCGCCATCTCGCTTGGCGTGACGGCGGCGCTGATCGCCGGCGGCGTCTTCTACTCCCTGTGGAAGACGCGCGGGGAAAAGCCCGCCGAGGCGGCGTGACGAGAAGGGGCGGCGCCGCAAGGGGCCGCCCCACCCTTCAAATCCGGCGGAACCGCCGGGCGAGGTACAGCGTCTCCCGCCGCTCCAGCGCCGCGCACAGCGTGGACCCGCGCATCCCCGCGAATTCGTTGATGATGCCGCGGAGCATCGGATAACGCGCGATCTCCGCCGCCTTCACCGCCTCCATCGCATCGAGCGCGGCGAGCACGCCAGCATTGATCTCCGCCGCCGCCAGCGGCTCCAGCGCGGCATGCGCAAAGGCCGCGTCCAGCGCAGGCACCATGGCGGGGCTGCGCATATCCGCCCAGGTGAAGACGCCGCCCGGCCGCAGCACGCGCGCCACCTCGGCAACGAAGCGGTCCATATGGCCATAGCAGTGGGAGGATTCGATGTTGACCACGACATCGAAGCTGCCATCCGCGAAGCCCAGCGCCTCCGCATCCCCGGGCGAGAAGGCCAGCCCCGGCACCCCCGGGTTCAGCGCCTTCGCCCGCGCCACGGTCGCGGCGGAAAGGTCCACGCCGGTGACGCTCGCCGCCCCCGAATGCCGGGCGAGCCAGGCAGCGCCACCGCCATGCCCGGAGCCCACCTCCAGCACCGCCGCGCCGCCGAGGTCGAGCCCCGCGACCGCCTGATGATACAGCCCGATGAAGGCGCGCTCCGCTTCCTCCGCCGGATCGAGCGGGAAGGGCGGACCCGGGGCGATGTAGCCGTAGTTCATGAAGCGCCAGCGCGGCCGCCGCCACACACCCGAGATGACCGTGTAGGCGGCCTTCCACCCCGCGCGCCGCAGCCCTGGAAAGGCGCCGCGCTCCGTCGCCTCGAGCATGCGGGTGAAAAGGGCGTTGGCCATCAGGCATGAACACCGGCGGGAGAGGGATCCTGTTCCAGCAGCCGGCGCCCTTCCGCCAGCAGCCCCGCATCGGACGCACCGCCGCCGCCGAGATAGCCGGGGCGGAGATAGGCGAGGTAGGGAACCACAAGGCCATAGAGAAAGCCGGGCCGGCCGAACAGCACCCAGGCCAGCCGCAACCGCGTCCGCCAGCCCACCTTGCCGCCATCCGCCCGCAGCATGGTCATCATGTTCGCGATGGCGACGCGGACGAGCTTGAAGACCGCGACGTTCAGCACCACGACCCGCGTGACGTAGCGCAGCCAATCCGGAATGCCGAGCGGCGCCGCATACAGCACCCGCAGCGCCACGGCGGAATGCTCCACCTCCTCCAGCGCATGCCAGCGCCACAGCCGCCGATAGGCCGGCGCGGCGCGATCCATCAGCGCCGGCCGCTTCAGCACGAAGCGGGACAGGGCGAAGGTCACCTGTTCGATCGCGCAGGTCACCATCAGGCGTTGCATCGGGGTGACATCGGCGTTCAGCAGCTTCGCCGACCGCGCCTCCATCGTATCCACGTCATAGCCCAGCTTCCGCAGGGCATTGTTGTAGGATTCATGTTCCCGCGTGTGGAAGGCTTCCTGCGCGGAGAAGCCGCGAATCGCCTCCTGCAGGTCCGGGTCATCGATCCCCGCGACATAGGGACGAAGAGAGCGGATGAAGAACCGCTCGCCCTCCGGCAGCATCAGGGCGAAGCCGTCGAACACCACGGAGAGCAGCCGATCGCCGCCGAACCAGGCGCGGTCCGCGTTCTCCAGGATGCCGAAGCGGAGGTTGCGGGGGATGATATCCCTGGCGAGCGAGGAGTTCGTCATGCGGCCCGATCATGTCTGCCTGACATGACCGGTGGGATAACAGCGCACCCCCCGCCACACAATCAACGTTGAGGGTTGCCCCAGGAGCCGCCTCGGGACCGCCCCCCGGTCAGCTTTCCGGCCTGATCCCCAGGCGCCGGATCAGCCCGCCCCAGCGCTCGATCTCCGCCTTCTGCAACGCCGCGAAATCGGTGGGGTTGCTGCCTACCGGCTCGAACCCCGCGGCTTCCAGCACGCGGCGCTGTTCCGGGTTCTGCAGCGCCACGCGGCATTCCGCGGACAGGCGCGCGACGCGGTCCGCCGGCATCCCGGCCGGGCCGAACATGCCGATCCAGGCCACCACCGGCTCCCCCGGCGCCCCGGCCTCGCGCATCGTCGGCACATCCGGCAATTGCGGGATGCGGGTCGGGCCCGTCACCGCCAAGGCGCGCAACGTGCCTTCCCGCACCTGTCCCGCCACACCCGCGAGCGGCGCGAAGAACATCTGGATCCGCCCCGCGATCAGGTCCAGCACCGCCGGCGCCACGCCGCGATAGGAGACATGCACGGCCTGGAATCGTTCCGCCGCCGCCAGATCCTCCGTCGCGAGATGGGACAGCGTGCCGGGCCCGGTGGAGCCGTAAT
>CANJXD010000181.1 GCA_947478535.1 Acetobacteraceae bacterium | reverse complement strand
GCCCTTTTCCAGCAGCGCCACCGAAAGCCCGCGCCCCGCCAGTTCCCAGGCCGCGGCGACGCCGACGATGCCGCCGCCGATCACCACAACATCGGCCGCCTCCGGCAGGGTGGCATCGCTTTGCACGGCGTCGGGAATCAAGGGCATGGGCGGCGCGATCCATCGGGGAGGGTCAGGCCAGGAATGACTCAGGCGGGGCCTGGCGGATAGGCCTCTCCCGCCGCCGCGCGCCGTGCCATAAGGCCGCCGCACATTGCCCAGGTCCCGTCGCCTCCCATGATCCACCTCGACTCCATCAGCAAGCGCAACGGCCAGCGCATCCTGTTCATCGAAGCCTCCGCCGCCTTGCAGCGGGGGGAAAAGATCGGCCTGGTCGGCCCGAATGGCGCGGGAAAATCCACCCTGTTCCGCATGATCACCGGCGAGGAACCGCCGGATGAAGGCCAGGTGATCATCATCCGCGGCACCTCGATCGGCCTGTTCAGCCAGGATGTGGGGGAGATGGCCGGCCGCTCGGCCGTGGCCGAGGTAATGGACGGCGCCGGCGATGTCAGCACCGTGGCGGCGGAGCTGACGCAGCTGGAGGCGGACCTCGCGGACCCCGACAAGGCCGATGACATGGACGCCATCCTGGAACGCTTCGGGGAAGTACAGGCCCGCTTCGAGGAGCTCGGCGGCTACGCGCTCGATGGCCGGGCGCGGGAAGTGCTGGATGGCCTCGGCTTCAGCCAGGCGATGATGGATGGCGATGTCGGCGCCCTGTCCGGCGGGTGGAAGATGCGCGTGGCGCTGGCCCGCATCCTGCTTATGCGCCCGGATGTCATGCTGCTGGACGAACCGAGCAACCACCTCGACCTCGAAAGCCTGATCTGGCTGGAGAAATTCCTCGGCGGCTATGACGGCGCCCTGCTGATGACCTCGCACGACCGGGAATTCATGAACCGCGTCGTCAACAAGATTATCGAGATCGATGGCGGCACGCTGACCAGCTTTTCCGGCGACTACGAATTCTACGAACGCCAGCGCGCGATGAACGAGAAGCAGCAGCAGGCGCAGTTCGAACGCCAGCAGGCGATGCTGGCGAAGGAGATCGCCTTCATCGAGCGCTTCAAGGCCCGCGCCTCCCACGCCGCGCAGGTGCAGAGCCGGGTGAAGAAGCTGGAGAAGATCGACCGCGTCGAGCCGCCGAAGCGCCGGCAGACCGTGTCCTTCGAATTCGCGCCGCCGCCGCGCTCGGGCGACGATGTCGCGAACCTGCGCGGCGTGCGGAAGGGCTATGGCAACCGCGTGATCTATGACGGGCTGGACCTGCTGATCCGCCGGCGCGAACGCTGCGCCGTGCTCGGCATCAACGGTGCCGGCAAATCCACCCTGCTGCGGCTGGTGACCGGCTCGACGACGCCGGATGCGGGGTCGGTGCAGATCGGTGGCAGCGTGCGGCTCGGCTATTTCGCGCAGCATGCGATGGAATTGCTGGATGGCGACCGCACCGTGTTCGAATCGCTGGAGGATGCCCACCCCCGCGCCAACCAGGGCCAGCTGCGATCCCTCGCGGGCTGCTTCGGCTTTTCCGGCGATGAGGTGGAGAAGAAGTGCCGGGTGCTCTCGGGCGGGGAAAAGGCGCGGCTCGTCATGGCGATCATGCTGTTCGACCCGCCGAATTTCCTCGTGCTCGATGAACCGACGAACCACCTTGATATCGCAACGAAGGAAATGCTGATCGAGGCGCTGTCCTCCTTCGAGGGCACGATGCTGTTCGTCTCGCATGACCGGCACTTCCTGGCCGCGCTGTCGAACCGCGTGCTGGAACTGACGGCGGATGGCATCCACATGTACGATGGCGGCTACACCGAATACGTCGCCCGCACGGGGCAGGAGGCTCCGGGCCTGCGCAGCTAAAGGGGCTCGCGATGAACGACCGCGCGCTGCGCTACTTTCTCGCGGTGATGCGCGCGGGCTCCATTCGCGGCGCGGCGGAGGCCTTGCACGTCGCGGCTTCCGCCGTCAGCCGGCAGGTCGCGGATCTCGAAGCGGCCTGCGGCGCACCGCTGCTGGAACGCCTGCCGCGCGGCGTCATGCCGACAGAAGCCGGGCGCATCGTCGCGGAGCATGCGGAACGCCTGGCGGATGAGGCGGTGCAGGTCGCGGAACGGCTGCAACGGTTGCGCGGGGTGCAGCAAGGCGTGGTGCGGATCGCCTGTGGCGGCGGCTTCCTGACCGACCTGGTGGAGAACGCCCTGGCCAGCTTCGCCGAGGCGCATCCCGGCATCGCCTATCACGTCCTGCCCGGCGGCACGGACCGCATCCTGGCGGCGGTGGCGGAAGGGGAGGCGGATATCGGCCTTGCCTACAACCCAGCAGCCCACCCGAAGCTGCGCGCTGCCGCCATGGCGCGCCAGCCACTGGCGGCGCTGCTGCGCCCGGACCATCCGCTCGCCACCGCGCGGAAATTGCGGCTGCGGGATTTCGCCGCCGTGCCCGCCGCGCTGCTGCCGGAGGATCATGGCGTGCGGCAATTGCTCGGGCGGGTTGAGGCGGATGGCGGGTTCCGCCTGACGCTGCGGATGGAAACCGCCTCCGTCGAATTGCAGCGGCGCTTCGTACTGGCGGGGATGGGCGTCACCTTCCTGCCCGCCTTCGCTGCCGCGACGGAACTGGCGGAAGGCCGCCTCGCCGCCGTGCCGCTGGCCGACCCGCTGCTGCGGGAGGCAAGCGCCCACCTGCTGCTGCGCGCCGGACGGCGCCTGCCGCCGGCGGTGGAGCGCATGGCGGGGTGGATGGCCACGCGCCTGGAGGCCTTCCGCGCGACGTGATACCGTTGCCGCTGCGGCAACGCGATGTTCTGAATCTCCTGCTTGTGGCAACACGACGCTCCCCCGATCCTGCGACCCTTCCCAGGGGGGCGGAGCGGCATGGACATCCAGACGGTCGGCGTGGTCGGCCTTGGCAATATGGGGCTCGGCATGGCCGCGACGCTGGTGCGCGCGGGCTTCTCCGTTCTCGGCCATGACATCAACGCGGGCCGCCGCGCCGTGGCGGAAGCCGCCGGCATCCGCTTCGAGGAAACCCTTGCCACCGTGCTGGCCAGCGCCGATGCGCTGGTCTTCTCCCTGCCCTATGCGCGTGATGTGGAAGCCGTGGTGGCCGCCCCGGGCGGCCTGCTGCAACGGGGCGGGCGCAAGGTGGTGGTGATCGATACCTCGACCTCCGATCCCGGCACCTCCCGCCGCCTCGCCGCGCGTCTGGCGGAAGCGGGGCATGGGCTGCTGGATGCGCCCGTCAGCGGCGGTCCCTCCGGCGCCGCGGACGGCACGCTGACGATGATGATCGGAGGCGCGGAGGAAGACCTCGCTTTGGTCGCGCCCATCATCGCCGCGCTGTCGGCCAAGGCCGTGCATGTCGGGCCTTCCGGGGCGGGCAACATCGCCAAGCTCGTGAACAACATGCTGGTCGCCGCGCATCTCATCACGACCGGGGAGGCGATGCGGTTGTCCGAGGCGGCAGGCCTGCCGGCGGAAGCGGCGCTGAAGGTAGTGAATGCCGCGACCGGCCGCAGCGCGATTAGCGAAGTGATGCTGCCGCGCTGGGTGCTGCCCGCGACCTTCGACAGCGGCTTTTCCGCCGGGCTGATGCGGAAGGATGTGGGCCTCGCCGCCGATCTGGCACAGGCCATGGGCATGGAACTGCCGCTATCCGCCGCCGTCGCCCGCCTCTGGGCCGAAAGCCGGGACCGCATCGCCGATACCGAAGACTTCACCCGCATGGCCGACTACCGAGGGACCACCCCATGAGCGCCGCCGCCCGCATCCACGAACTCCTCGCCACGCTTCTCCCCGGCGGGCAGGTCGGCAGCTTCGTGGGCGGGGAGATCCTGCCCGGTACCGGCGCGATGCTGGACCTGGTGAATCCCGCCGATGGCCAGGTGCTGCTGTCCTTCGCTGATGCCGGCGCGGCTGTCGTCGATGCCGCGATGGAGGCCGCGCGTCAGGGCCAGCGCGCCTGGTGGAGCATGACCGCGTCCGCCCGTGGCCGCGCGATGTGGGAGGTGGCGCGACTGGTCCGCGCCAACGCCTCGGCGCTGGCGGAGCTGGAGACCCTCAGCGCCGGCAAGCCGATCCGCGACACCACCGGGGAGGTGGCCAAGGTGGCGGAGATGTTCGAATACTACGCCGGCTGGTGCGACAAGCTGCATGGGGAGGTGATTCCCGTCCCCACCAGCCACCTGAACTACACCCGGCCGGAGCCGATGGGCACGGTCGTGCAGATCACCCCCTGGAACGCGCCGATCTTCACCGCGGGCTGGCAGATCGCACCGGCCATCTGCGCGGGCAACGCGGCCGTGCTGAAGCCTTCGGAGCTCACGCCGCTGACATCCCTCGCGCTGGGGGCCTTGTGCCATCAGGCGGGGCTGCCGAAGGGGTTGGTGTCCGTGCTTGCCGGGGCGGGGCCAAGCACAGGGGCGTCAGCGGTCGGGCACCGGGATACCCGGCTGGTGGTCTTCGTGGGGTCCGCCGCCACGGGGGCAGCGATCGCGGCGCAGGCGGCGCGCAACATCGTGCCCTGCATCCTCGAACTCGGGGGGAAATCCGCGAATATCGTGTTTGACGATGCCGATCTCGGCCGCGCCTTGCTGGGCGCCCAGGCTGCGGTGTTCGGGGGCGCGGGGCAGAGCTGTGTCGCCGGGTCCCGTCTGCTGGTGCAGCGCGCCGTGCGGGACCGCTTCATCGAACGCCTGGCCCATGCCAGCGCCCGCATTCCCGTGGGTGCGCCGGGCGACCCGGCGACGCAGATCGGCCCGATCAACAATCGCCGGCAATGGGACCGCATCGCCTCCATGGTCGATGCGGCGACGACCGGCGGTGCGCGGCTTGCGACTGGCGGCGGGTGCCCCGAGGCGCTGCTGGCGACGGGCGGATTCGACTACGCGCCCACCATCCTCGACGGCGTCGCCATGGATGCCGCGATCGCGACCGAGGAGGTCTTCGGCCCCGTCCTCGCCGCCCTGACCCTCGAGACGGAGGAGGAGGCAATCGCCATCGCCAACGCCACGCCCTTTGGCCTGGCGGGCGCGGTGTGGACGGCGGATGTGGGGCGCGCGCATCGCGTCGCCGCCGGGGTGCGCGCCGGCACCTTCTGGATCAACGGCTACAAGACCATCAGCGTGATGTCGCCCTTCGGCGGCTTCGGCCGCAGCGGCTTCGGCCGGTCCTCGGGGCGGGAGGCGCTGCTGGCCTATACCCAGACGAAAAGCGTCTGGGTCGAGACCGCCGCCGCGCCCGCCGCCGCCTTCGGCTATGCCGGGGAGTGACCGGCCTTCAGAACAGCAGCCCCTTCTTCAGCATGCCGTGCACGCCCTTTTCCCCGTTCACGGTCTGCGTCACCCGGAAATCCACTGCCATCGAACAGAAGCCATAGGCCTGTTCGCGCGTCAGCTTGGTGCGACCGCAGATGAAGGCGATCATCTCCCGCAGCGCCTGCTTCATGGCCTGGTCCAGGTCCTCGTTCAGGCCCATGGAGATGTAGTGCGTTGGCGTCTCCGCCCGCGGCATCGCGAGCGGGGCGCCCTCGCGCTTGTGCAGGATGAAGGTGAAGGTGCCGTCGAGGCCGGTCTCCAGCGCCGTGACGCAGACCTCCCCATCCCCCTGGATCCCGTGGCCATCGCCGGCGGAGAAATTGGCGCCGGGCACATGCACGGGCAGGAACAGCGTGCTGCCGGCCTGCAGTTCCTTGTTGTCGAGGTTGCCGCCATGGATGCGCGGCTCCTTCGAGGTGACGACACCGAAGCGCGGCGGCGGGGCCACGCCCGTCACACCGAAGAAGGGAGCCAAAGGCAGTTCCACGCCCCAGGGCATGCGGCAGGTGCGGCGCGCGCAGTCCACCGGAATATGCATCAGGTGGAAATCGTGAAAATCCTCCGGCAGCGTGCCCACCAGCGGCGCGATCATGTTGTAGCCCCAGTCGGAATTGGGCTCGATGCGCTCGATGCGGACTTCCAGCGTATCGCCGGGCTCGGCACCCGCGATGGCGATGGGCCCGGTCAGGATATGGCCGCGCTGCATGTCCGGATTGGCGGCGATGATGGCGGTGAGTTCTGGCGCGATGGTCATGCCGCTGCCCGGCGGCGGCAGCACCAGGGGACGGCCCGTCACGGTCTGGACATCCACCGTATCGCCCGATGCGATGGTCAGCACCGGCGGGAAAGACGCGCTGAACAGGCCGGTTCGCACCGTCTCGGGCGAGGCACGCAAGGCGTGGCGGGTCATCGGGGGGACTCCGGTTGCGCCGACAAGGATCAGGCATCCCGTGGCAGCCTGGCAACCTCGCTGCTCAGTAGGATTTCGGCAGGCCCAGAACCTTCTCCGCGATGAAGGACAGGATGAGCTGCGGGCTCACCGGGGCGATGCGCGGGATCAGCACTTCGCGCAGGTAGCGTTCGACATGGTATTCCTTGGCGTAGCCGAAGCCGCCATGCGTCATCACCGCCTGCTGGCACGCCTTGAAGCCGGCCTCCCCCGCCAGGTATTTCGCCGCATTCGCCTGCGCGCCGCAGGGCAGGCCCTGGTCGTAGCGCCACGCGGCGTTGAGCATCATCAGCCGCGCCGCTTCCAGCTCCATCCAGTTCTCCGCGAGCGGGTGCTGGATGCCCTGGTTCTGGCCGATCGGGCGGCCGAACACCACGCGTTCCTTCGCGTATTGCGTCGCCCGGTTCAGCGCGACGAAGCCGAGCCCCACCGCTTCCGCCGCGATGAGGATCCGTTCGGGGTTGAGGCCGTGCAGGATATACTCGAAGCCCCTGCCTTCCTCCCCGATCCTGTCCTCCACCGGGACTTCCAGATTGTCAAAGAACAGCTGGTTCGAATCGACGGCCTTGCGGCCCATCTTCTCGATCTCCCGCACCTCGACGCGGCTGCGGTCGAGCGTGGTGTAGAACAGGCTGAGGCCGTCGGTCCGGCGGCGCACGTCTTCGATGGGCGTCGTGCGCGCCAGGATCAGCACCTTCTCCGCGACCTGAGCAGTGGAAATCCAGACCTTCTGGCCATTGACGATGTAGCGGTCGTTGCGGCGTTCCGCCCGCGTCTTCAACTGCGTCGTATCCAGCCCTGTATTCGGCTCCGTCACCGCGAAGCAGGCGCGTTCGTGCCCCGCGATCAGCGGCGGCAGCATGCGGCGCTTCTGCTCGTCATTGCCGAAGACGACGACGGGGTTGAGCCCGAAGATGTTCATATGCACCGCGGAAGCGCCGGACATGCCGGCGCCGGATTCCGAGATGGTCTGCATCATGATGGCGGCCTCAGTGATGCCGAGCCCGGCGCCGCCAAACTCCTCCGGCATGCAGATGCCGAGCCAGCCATCGCGTGCCAGCGCCTGGTGTAGTTCCGTGGGAAAGCGGCCGTCATGGTCGCGCGCGAACCAGTAGTCATCGCCAAAGCCCTGGCAGATGCGGGCGATCGCATCGCGGACAGCGTCCTGTTCGGGCGTGAAGGCGAAATCCACGTTGAGGCCTCTTCGGTCAGCGGGGCGCGCGCCGCATCCTGCCCCGGTCAGTCAGCACAGTCATACAACCCTGTGGCCGTCACGGACAACGCCCGGGCGTTGTCCGTCACGGGGGCGCCTCAGCGCAGCACGAAAATGCTGCACCGCCCAAGCTCGGGCGGGCGCGCGATGTCAGGCGCCAAGGGCATTCGTGGCCAGGGGGGAGGACATCGCCCATGCCTCCCGCATCGGGCTCACGGGCCGGGGTTTTCCTCATAGGTGCCGGGGTGGATCACGCCGCGGCGGTCCCTGACCGCGGCGTGGACACGCTCGATGCCGAGCACGGGTGCATCCTTCGGCATTTCCGCAAGGCGGGCGCGAATGGTACCCGGGACGAAATTCGGGTGACCGGCATTGCCGAGATTATCCGCCACACGCCGCACCCAGCGACGCGGCACGACGACCAGGCCTTCCTCATCGCCGATCACGGCATCGCCGGGATGGACGACGACGCCGCCGCAGGCGATCGGCACATTCACCTCGCCCCAGCCGGCGGCGGTGGTGCCGGAACGCGGTGTGCGGCCGCGCGCCATGACGGGCAGGCCGAGTTCGCGGAATTCGTTGATGTCCCGCACCGCGCCATCGACGATCAGGGCGCGCACACCGCGATGGACCATGTGCATCGCGATGGCGCCGCCGAGAATGGCGCGGGTGACATCCCCATGCGCATTCGCCACGATGACATCACCGGGCTGCGCCGCATCGATGGCGGCGCGCAGCAGCATGCCGTCACCGGGCGTGAGGTCCACCGTGATGGCGGGGCCGGCGATGGCGGCCATCGGGCTGTACATGGCGCGAATGGCGCCATCCATCGAGCCCGCACCGCGCGCGACATCGGAGATGTCACACGGCCCGCCCGCCGAAAGGCGCGCGATATCCTGCGGGTCCGGGCGTTCGATGCGGCTGTAGATCCGCAGGCCCAGGGTGCATGCTTCGGTCATTCGTGTGTCCCATCCCTCGTGTTGTCGCGGCGCAGGGGTTCAACCCTCCGGCGCGTCCTCGTCCGGCAATTCGATGATCGCATGGACGGGGCAATCGATGATCGCGCGGCGAACGCGGTCCTCGGCGCCGGGCGGCACGCGACCTTCCCCGGCGGTGGAGGCGTAGCCCCATTCGTCGAGGAGAAAGACCTCCGGCGCGTGTTTCGCGCAGGTGCCGAAGCCATCGCAGAGCGCCTGCTTGAGCTGGACCTTCATGATGTCATGTCCCGGTGGCAAGCGCGGCATGGCGCCCGATGGCGAAGCGGGTGGTGGGGCTCGCGGGAAGAAGGGCGGCGCAGCGGGGGCAGGCTTCGGCCCGGTGCTGCTCCACCTCTCCCGGAAAGGCACCGAGCAACGTCGCTGCAAGCTGCGCGGCGCCGTCGATGGTGCCGCAGGCACCCCGGCCGCGGAGCGAGACGGACCAGTCCCGCAGCCGGCCGAGTTCGGTATCGGTGATGCTGCCGCGCCCGAGCGCCTCGATCGCCTTGCTCATCGCCGTGGTGCCGCGCAGGCAGGCGCCGCACTGGCCGGCATTCTCCCGCGCGAAATACGCCATGACATCGGCCGCGGCGGCGACGGGGCAATCCGCCTCGCCGATGACGATGACCGCGCCGCAGCCAAGGCTGGTGCCCGCGGCGCGCAGCGCCTCATGCGTCAGGGTCAGGGTCAGCGCATCCGGTCCCAGCACCCCCGCGAAGAAGCCGCCGATCAGCAGGCCGCGCAGGCCGGGATGCGGCCCCGCGAGCTCGCCCAACGCCTCACCCAGCGTGATGCCGGGCGGCACTTCATAAAGACCAGGGCGGGCAACGGCGCCGCTGATGGTAAGGAGGAAGGAGCCCGGCGCAGCAATACCGGCGTGGGCGATGAAGGGCAGGTTGGCCAGCGTTTCGACATTGGACACCAAAGTCGGCAGGCCGCGCACACCGGCCTCGAAGGGGCGTGGCGGCTTGTCCGTCGGCTTGGCGGGGCCACCATCGATCGCCCGCACCACCGCGGTTTCCTCCCCCGCGACATAGCCGGGCGCCACGCGATGCAGCCGGATCGGCAGCGGCGTCGCCCCATAGGCCGCGAGGGCGCCGGCGAGACTGGCTTCCGCCAGACCATCAGAGACGTAGAGGATGGCCTCGCTGGCCTCAATCACCGCCGCCGCGCGCAACACGCCATCAAGGACCAGATGTGGGCGGGCGCGCATCAGCCAGCGGTCCTTCACCGAGGCCGGCTCCCCTTCCTCCCCATTCGCGACGAGGATGCGCGGGGCGGGACGGGCGCGAAGCGCGCGCAGCTTGGTGGCCATCGGGAAGCCGGCGCCGCCGCGCCCCCGCAGCCCGGCCGCCTCGACCGCCTCGATCATGGCTGTGGCTTCAAGGCCCGGGGCATAGCCGCCGCGCGCGCGATAGGCGGCGAGACCCTCCGCCCCTTCCCCGCCCAGCACAAGCCTTGGCGCGAGACCTGGCCAAGCGGCGATGGCGAGGCCTTCCGCCAAAGGGTCCCCCGCCCGCAGCGCCGCGTGAAGCATGCTCAGCCCGCCCTGCCATGCGGCAGCACCGCAGGGTCGAATTGCGTGGAGGG
>CANJXD010000180.1 GCA_947478535.1 Acetobacteraceae bacterium | reverse complement strand
TGATGCCGGCGGGGGCCAGCAGCTTCGCCGCCAGCGCGCCAGTGGCGGCGGTGCGGAGCTCATGCAGCAACAGCGTTTCCACCATCGCGCGCGGGCGGCCGGTGACGGGGTCGGCGATCCATTGCCAGTCATGGGACATTTCCTGCCCCGCCTCATCCCGCACATCGGCGACGATGCGAAAGCCCGCGAGGCCGGCGCCGGGCAGGGTGGCGCCCTTCGCCTTGAAGCGGGCATGGGTGCCGCCCAGCGCCATGGCGGCGGGGTTGGACAGCACAGTCCGCATCGATCCGTATTCGCGCCAAGCCTCCTCGATAGCCTCCAGCGCCTCCGCCGGTGAAAGAAGGCCGATGGCCTCCGCATTGCGAAGAATGAGGAAATCGTCGCTGTCCATGAACCGCCCGTTGTGCTGCGCCTGCGATGGTGCGTCGGCGCGCGCCCGGCGTGAAGCCCCAAGCCCCGGTCATGGGGGTTGCGGCTGCGCGGGGGGCGGGACAGCATCCGCCAATGCACCCGCCCGATACCGCGCTGCCGCCAATCGCCCCGGACCTCGCCGCCCTGGGGCGGGAGTTACTGGAGGCGCTGCGCATTGCCCATTTCGACGGCACCGGCATCACCCGCGAAACCTACGGCGCCGGGGAGACCGCGGCGATGCGCCGGGTGGAAGCCATAGCACTCGCCGCCGGGCTTGCCTGCGCGTGGGACGCGGCGGCCAATTTGCGCATCAGCCTGCCGGGGACGGACCCTTCCCTGCCGACGGCCGCCTGCGGGTCGCATCTCGACAGTGTGCCGCAGGGCGGCAATTTCGATGGCGCGGCCGGCGTTGTCGCCGGGTTGCTGGCGCTGCTCGGCGCACAACGCGCGGGGCCGCGGGCCAGGACGCTGATCCTGTTCGTCATGCGGGGGGAGGAAAGCGCCTGGTATGGGCGGCCCTATCTCGGCTCCTCCGCGCTGTTCGGCAGTTTCGATCCCGCCTGGATGGACCTGCCATGCCTGCAAAATCCGGCGCTGACGCTGAGGGCGGCGATGGTGCGGGAGGGTGCGGATGTCGCCGCCGTGGCGTCCGGCCAAAGGCTGCTGGCCCCCGGCGCGATCTCGCACTTCGTCGAGCTGCATATCGAGCAGGGGCCGGTGATGGTGGCGCGCGGCGTGCCCGTGGGGCTCGTCTCCGGCATTCGTGGCAATCATCGCCACCCGCATGCGAAATGCCTCGGCGAGGCCGCGCATTCCGGCGCCGTGCCGCGCTGGCTGCGGCGGGATGCGGTGCTGGGCGCGGCGGATTTCGCCATGCGGCTGGATGCCACCTGGCGCACGCTGCTGGAACGCGGCGAGGATCTGGTGATGACCTTCGGCATCTTCACCACGGACCCGCGCGAACACGCGATGACGCGGGTGCCCGGGGAAGCCCGCTTCACCCTGGAATACCGGTCCGAGAGCGAGCGCACGCTGAAGGATTTCCAGGCGTTGGCGGAGGCGGAGGCGCTGGAGATCGCACGCGACCGGCGGGTGCGGATCGACCTCGGCCTGCCCGTGCGGACGCCGCCCGCGGTGATGGATGCGCGCCTGCTCGCCCATGCCCGCGCAGGCTGCGAAGCCGGCGGCCTGCGCCATGAGGTGATGGCGAGCGGCGCGGGGCATGACGCGGCAATCTTCGCCAATGCGGGCGTGCCGTCCGCCATGGTGTTCATTCGCAATGAGCATGGCAGCCACAACCCGCGCGAAGCGATGGAATACGCGGATTTCCTGAAGGGAGCGGCGGTTTTGCAGGCGATCCTGCTGACCGGTGACCAGGCTTTGGCAAACGGAGCAAAGGGCCGATGAGGAGCGAGAACGCGGTGATCGCGCGGCGCACGGCGCAGGCGCTGCTGGATACCGGCGCCATCCTGCTGCGACCGGCGCGGCCCTTCATGCTCTCCTCCGGCTGGGCAGCGCCGGCCTATCTCGACATCCCGCGCGCGCTGTCCTTCCCGCTGGCCCGGCGGGCGCTGCTGGAAGGGGCGGAGGCGCGGATCCTGTCCGAAGTGGGGTTCGATGGCTTCGATACGGTGGCAGCGACGGAACAGGGCGGCATCGCCCTCGGTGCGATGCTGGCGGAACGCTTCCACCTGCCCTTCGTCACCGTTCGCCGCCGCGCGCAGGGCTTCGGCGCCGATGCGCATATCGAGGGCGCGCTGAAGCCCGGCGCACGCACGCTGCTGGTCAGCGACACGACGACGGATGGCCGCAGCAAGGCCGGCTATTGCCAAGCCTTGCAACGCGCGGGTGCCGCGGTGACGCAGATTTTCGTGCTGTTCAAATGGGGCATCTTCGACCGCGTCGTCACCGATGTGACGGATATCGGCGCCCGGCTTTTCGCCCTCGCGACGTGGGAAGATGTGGTGCCGGAAGCCGAGGCGCGCGGGTCCCTGCCCGCCCCTGCGCTGGCGGAACTGCGCCGCTACCTCGCCGATCCCTTCGCCTGGTCGGCGGCGCATGGCGGGCTGGCCGCGCCCGAGCGTGAGCGGGACCGGCCAGGGTGAAGCGCCTCCCCTTGCGGTAAGCCGGCGGCATCGCGACACTCCGGCCCGAATCACGGGGGAAGCGGGATGGAACTGGGCATTGCCGGGCGGCGCGCCCTGGTGACCGGGGCGAGCCAGGGCATCGGCCGCGCCGTGGCGCGGGCGCTGGCGATGGAAGGCGTGCTGGTCGCCGCCGCCGCGCGGCGCAGTGGGCTGGTCGCCGAGCTCGCGCGGGAGGTGGCGGCGGCCGGTGGCGCGCCGATCATCCCCATCGCCATCGACCTGACAGAGAAAGATTCGGCCGAGCGCCTGGCGCTGGCGGCGGTTGAAGCCCTCGGCGGCGTCGATATCCTGATGAACGCGGCCGGCGGCAGCCGCCCCTTGCCCTTCGACGCGACGCGGGAGGAATGGGATGAGGGCATGGAAGTGAATTTCCATCGCCTGCGGGAGCTGACCCACGCCCTCATCCCCGGCATGCACGCGCAGGGCTGGGGGCGCGTGGTGAACTTCACCGGCACCTCGGAGCCGAAGATCATCAATGCGGCCTTCGCCGCCAAGGCCGCGGTGCATATCTGGGCGAAGGGCCTGTCCCGCGAAGTGGCGGCGCATGGCATCACCATCAACTGCCTCAAGCCCGGGCGGATCCGCAGCGAGCAGATCAGCAAGCGCTACCCGACGCCCGAGGCCGAGCGCGAGTTTTCAGAAGCCGAGATTCCCATGCTGCGCTTCGGCGCACCCGAGGAAATGGCCGATGTCGCGCTGTTCCTGGCTTCCGCCCGCGCCTCCTACGTGACCGGCACGGTCATTCCCGTTGATGGCGGCATGAGCCGCTTCGCCTTCTGAGGAAACGCCCGATGACCTGCAAGCTGACGCGCCGCGCGCTGATCGCCAGCGCCTCCACGCTGCCCCTCGCCCTTCCGGCCTTGGCGCAGGGATCATGGCCGGACCGGCCGATCCGCTTCATCGTGCCCTTCACCCCTGGCGGGTCCACCGACATCCTGGCGCGCGTGCTGGCGCCACGGCTTTCGGCCGGGCTCGGCGTTTCGGTCGTGGTGGAAAACCGCGGTGGCGCCGGTGGCACGGTGGGGCATGAAATCGTGGCGCGGGCGGCGCCGGACGGGAACATGCTCATGCTCGGCCATATCGGCACGCTGGGCGTGAATCCGAGCCTCTATCCGCGCCTGTCCTTCGACCCCATCGGCAGTGTCGCGCCCGTCTCGATGGTGGCGCTGGTGCCGAATATCCTGGCCGTCCACCCCAGCGTGCCCGCGCGCAACCTGCAGGAGCTGGTCGCGCTGGCGCGGGCAAAGCCGGGGGAGCTGACCTATGGTTCCGCCGGCAATGGCAGCGCGGCGCATATCGCGGGCGCGGCGCTGGGCTATGCGGCCGGGGTCGAGTTCACCCATGTGCCTTATCGTGGCACCGGACCGATGGCGAATGACCTGATCTCGGGCGCCATCAACTTCACCATGAGCGGCGGCACGGTGCTGATGCCGCTGATCCGCGATGGGCGGCTACGGCCGCTCGGCGTGTCCTCGCGCCAGCGCATGCAGGCGGACCAGACCATCCCGACCATCGCCGAGCAGGGGCTGCCGGGCTTCGAGACGACGCAATGGTACTGCGTCGTCACCACCGCCGGCACGCCGGCGCCGATCATCGCCCGCTTCAACGAGGAAATCCGCAAGGCGATGACGGACCCGGATGTGCGCGGGCGCCTCGCCGCCGAAGGCGCGGAAGCCGCCCCCGGCACGCCGGAGGAACTCGGCACCTATATCCGCGCCGAGGCCACGCGCTGGGCCGAGGTGGTGCGCCGCACCGGCATGCGGGCGGATTGAGCGATGCAGGAACCGGTGGACGGGCCAATGGACGAGATCGAGAAGCCTGTCGCCTCCCCCGAGGGGGGTGTCTGGGGCAGCGATGTCATCGCGACGATGCTGCAACGACTGGGCTACCGGCACGTCACGCTCAATCCCGGGGCGAGCTTTCGCGGGCTGCATGACAGCCTGGTGAACCATATCGGCAATCGCGATCCGCAGATGATCCTCTGCCTGCATGAGGGCAATGCGGTGGCCATCGCGCATGGCTATGCCAAGGTCAGCGGGCAGCCGATGGCGGTGGTGCTGCACAGCAATGTCGGGCTGATGAACGGGTCCATGGGCCTGTTCAACGCTTGGTGCGACCGCGTGCCGATGATGGTGCTGGGCGCGACCGGCCCGGTGGATGCGGCCTCCCGCCGCCCCTGGATCGACTGGCTGCACACGATGAGCGACCAGGCCGCGCTGGTCCGCCCCTTCCTGAAATGGGACAACCAGCCCGCCAGCATCCCGGCGGCGGTGGAGGCGCTGCTGCGCGCCAACCTGCTGACGCGCAGCGCGCCGCGCGGGCCGGTCTACGTGAATCTCGACGCGGCGTTGCAGGAAGCGCGGCTGGACGCGATGCCGGCGCTGCCGGATGTCTCCCGCTATCAACCACCGCCGGCCCCCGTGCCGGCCCCGGCTGCGATCGCGCAGGCGGTGGCGATGCTGCGGGCGGCCAAGGCGCCTTTGATCCTGGCCGGGCGGGCCACGCGGAGCACGCGCGACTGGGCGCGGCGCGTGGCGCTGGCGGAAGCGTTGGGGGCGCGGGTGCTGACGGATTTCCGCGTCGGCGCGGCCTTCCCGACCGACCACGCCCTGCACGCCGCCGCACCCGCGACCTTCCTGGGCGAGGCCGGGCAGGCGGCGCTGCGGGCGGCGGATTGCGTGCTGGCCTTCGATTGGGTGGACCTCGCGGGCACGCTGAAGCAGGCCAGTGGGATGACGGCGCGGGTGATCCACGCCTCGCTCGACCAGCATCTGCACAACGGCTTCGGCATGGAGCATTACGGCCTCGCCCCGGTCGACCTGCCGCTGTCCTGCGAGCCCGATATCGCGCTGCATGCCATTGCGGATGCGCTGGGCGTCGGCCCTGGCGTGGAACCCGGGGACCTCCCGGCCTGCCCTGCTCTGCCGCCGGTGGCGCCCGAGACGAAGCTCGATGTCGCCTCGCTCAGCGCGGCGCTGGGGGAAGGGCTGCGCGGCGTGCCCGCCTGCCTCGTCCGCCTGCCGCTGGGCTGGCGCGGGGAGACCTGGCATTTCCGCCATCCGCTGGATTACCTCGGCGGCGATGGCGGGGCGGGGATCGGCGCCGGTCCGGGGATGCTGGCCGGCGCGGCGCTGGCGCTTCAGGGAACGGGGCGGCTGCCGGTCGGTGTGCTCGGCGATGGCGATACGCTGATGAGTGCGACCGCGATCTGGACCGCCGCGCATTACCGCATCCCGATGCTGGCAGTGATCTGCAACAACCGCAGCTTCTACAATGACGAGGTGCACCAGGAACGCGTGGCGAAGCTGCGCAACCGCCCGGTCGAGAACAAGTGGATCGGCCAGCGCATCGCCGACCCCGATATCGACATCGCCGCCCTCGCCCGTGCCCAGGGCGCGACGGGAATCGGCCCCGTGCACACAGCCGGCGAGTTGGTGGCGGCGGTGCGGGAAGCCGTGACATTGGTACAGGGCGGTGCGACGGTCCTCATCGATGCGCGCGTCGCCCCCGGCTACAATCCGGCCATGGCGGCGGCGCTGACGCGACACCCATAAAACGGGGCGCGTGCAAAACGGAGGGAACGACGGTGACGCAACGGAGGAGCCTTCTCGGCGTGGCAGCCGGCCTGCTGGCCGCGCCCGCCCTGGCACAGGAATTCCCGCCCGCCGCGCTGCGGATGGTGGTGCCCTTCACGCCCGGTGGCAGCAACGATCTGATGGCGCGGCTCGTTGCCGAACGACTGGGTGCGCGATGGGGCCGGCCCTTCGTGGTGGAAAATCGCCCCGGCGCCGCCGGCAATATCGGCACGGAAGCGGTGGCGCGCAGCGCGCCGGATGGCACGACCTGGCTGTTCGCGCCGAACCAGGTGCTGACGACGAACCCGCTGACGATGCGGACCACCTTCGATCCGCTGCGGGACCTGGCGCTGGCGGCCCGCGTGGCGCGGGTGCAGACGATCCTGGTAGCGAACCCCGCGCTGAATGCACGGACTGCGCGGGAATTGGTGGCGCTGGCGAAGGAAAATCCAGGGCGGTTCAGCTACCCCTCCTCCGGCGTCGGCAGTTTCCAGCACCTCGGCGTCGCCAGGCTGGTGGGGGAGGATATGCTGCATGTCCCCTATGGCGGCGCCGGGGCGCTGATGCCGGATCTGCTGGCCGGGCGCGTGCATGCCTTCTGCGGCGCGCTGAACAGCCTGCTGCCGCATCTGCGCGCCGGCACGCTGCGACCGATCGCTGCGATGACGCCGGGGCGGGCCACGCTGCTGCCGGAGGTGCCGACCATCGCCGAGGCCGGCTTCCCCGGCGAGGAGACGGAGATCTGGGCCGGCATCGTGCTGCCCGGCACGACGCCGCGCGGCATCGTCACCCAGGTCCATGCCGCCCTCGCGACGCTGTTCGCGGAGCCGGAGGTGGTGGCGCGGCTGGCCGACCAGGGCATCGAGCCCGCAATGCAGGACCCCACGGGATTCGCCGCGACCGTGCGGGCGGAGTTGGACGCCAATGGCGCCCTGCTCCGCCGGCTCGGCCTGCGGCAGGGCTGAACGACGAGGAAAGCGAGAGAATGTCCAATACGCTGCCGACCGCGCGGCTTGCCTACTTCTTCCAATGGATGGATCCGGTGGCGCTGCGCGTGCTGGGGATGGAGCCGAATATCGCTCTCGACCATCTGCAATTCGACATGCCACGCCCGACCCTGGATGACGCGATGGCGACCGCGCATGGCTATCACGCCCTGCCGCGCGTCGAGATCCGGGAGCCCTGGTTCTGCGACGAGGCGCTGCTGAAGCGGGCGCCGAAGCTGCTGGCGGCGTGCTCCTCCGGGGCGGGCTTCGACGTGATCGATGTCGATGCCTGCACCAAGGCGGGTGTGATTGTCTGCCACCAATCTGGCACCAACAAGGAAGCCGTGGCGGAACACGCGCTCGGCATGATCCTGGCGCTGAGCAAGAAGATCGGGCTGGCCGACAAGCTGGTGCGCCGCCAGGCGGGGCTGGACCGGAATACCGTCGTCGGCCGCGATATCCGCGGCAAGACGCTGGGGCTGATCGGCATCGGCCAGATCGGCACGCGGATGGCGGAGCTGTGCCGCGGGCTGTTCGGCATGACGGTGCTGGCCTGTGACCCCTATCTGACCGCCGAGCAGATCGCCGCGCGCGGCGGTGTGAAGGCGACGATGGAGGAGGTGTTCTCCCGCGCCGACTACATCTCCGTCCATGTGCCGCGCAACGCGGAGACCTTCGGCATGATTGGCGCCGCGCAATACGCGCTGATGAAGCCGAATGCCTATTTCATCCAGACATCCCGTGGCGGCATCCATGACGAGCCTTCGCTGGCGGTGGCGCTGGCGGAAAAGCGGATTGCCGGCGCGGGGCTCGACGTGTTCCTGAAGGAACCGCCGCCGCCGGACCACCCGCTGCTCGCCTTCGACAACGTCATCGCAACCCCGCATCACGCCGGCATCACCGAGGAGGCGCTGCACGACATGGCCGAAGGTGCTGCGCTGCAATGGGTGCAGATCTTCAAGGGCGAGGTGCCGCCGCGCCTCGAGAACCCCGAGGCCTGGCCACTCTACAGCGATCGCTTCGAGGCCGAGTTCGGCTTCCGGCCGCAGCCGCTGGGCTGACAGAACCCGGGTTTGCGAAGGCACGGCGGGGCGGGTAACGCTGAGACATCGTTCGAGGAGCCCCCCATGGTCGCCAAGCCCCGTCGCGTCATTCTCGTCACCGGCGCCGGGTCCGGCATCGGCGCGGCCTGCGCGCGGCGCCTCGCCGGGCCGGACACCGCGCTGCTGCTGCATACCAGGAAGAACGCGGAAGGGTTGGAACGGGTGGCGGAGGCCGTGCGCGCGCGGGGCGCGGAGGCCGCGACGTTGCTCGGCGATATCGGGGACGCCACCGTGCCCGAGGCCCTGGTGGCGCGCGCGGTGGAGGTCTTTGGCGGGCTCGATGGCGTGGTGACGGCGGCCGGCTTCGCCGACAAGACACCCTTCGCCACGGCCGATGACGCGGTGTTCCAGAAATCCATCGACAGCGTGCTCTGGGGCTTCCTGCGGACGGCCCGGGCGGCGCTGCCGCATCTCGGCGGCCGGCCGGCGCCGCGTATCATCGCCATCTCCTCCTTCGTCGCGCATGTCTTCCGCACCGATGTCGCGACCTTCCCCGCGAGTGCGGCGGCGAAGGGGGCGGTGGAGGCGCTGGTGCGGGCGCTGGCGGTGGAAGCGGCGCGCGGCGGCATCACGGTGAACGCGGTGGCGCCGGGCTACACGCAGAAGGACCCCGGCGCGCATGCGGCGCTGAGCCAGGCGCAATGGGATGCGGTGAAGGCGAAGATCCCGATGGCCCGCCTCGGCACGCCCGACGATGTCGCGGCGGCGGTGGCGTTCCTGGCATCACCGGAGGCGGGCTACATCACCGGCCAGGTGCTGCATGTGAATGGCGGGCTGATCTGAGGGGGGCGGCGGACCGCCCCCCCCCGACGAAGGATCAGTTGTTCGGCTGCAGGTTGTTGCGGCGGGCGACGGCGCCCCAGCGGTCGAACTCCTCGGCGACGAAGCCACGGAAGACGGCCGGGCTCATCGGCGTCGGCAGCGCGCCTTCGTCGTTCAGGCGGGCGAGCACATCCGGGCTGGCCAGCGCGGCCTGCACCGTTTCCGCCAGCCGCGCCACAACCTCCGGCGGGGTGCGCGAGGGCGCGACGACGCCATACCACTGCATGGATTCGAAGCCGGGCAGAACCTCGCTGATCGCGGGAACGTCGGGCGTGAGCGCCAGGCGGTCCTTCGCGGTGGTGCCCAGCGCGAAGACGCGGCCTTCGCGCACCAGCGGCAGCGCGGCGGGCGTGCCCGTCATGCCGGACTGGATGTTGCCGGCAACGAGGTCGATGACCATCGGGCCCGACCCGCGATAGGGCACATGCACCATCTGCAGGCCGGCGGCCTCGAGGAACGAGATCATGCCGATATGCACGTTGGACCCGGCGCCGGAGCTGCCATAGGTGATGGTATCCGGCGCCGCCTTCACGCGATCGATGAAGCCGCGCAGGCCGCCTTCGGCCAGGTTGCGCTGCGCCAGCAGCACCATCGGCACCTTGGCGATCATGCCGACATGGACGAGGTCCCGCATCACATCGGCCCGCATGCGATAGACATGCGGATTAACCGCGAGGGTCGAGATCATGCCGATGCCGATGGTGTGGCCATCCGGCTGCGCGGCGGCGATGGCTTCCGTCGCGATCACACCGGCGGCGCCGGAGCGGTTTTCCACCACCACGGACTGGCCCAATGCCACGGACAGGTTCTGCGCGATGACGCGGGCCAGGATATCCGTCGCACCACCAGGTGCTGCCGGGGCGATGAAGGTGATGGGGCGGCGCGGCCAGGCGGGCTGTGCGATGGCGGGGCTCGCCAGGGTCAGCACGGGCGCGGCCTTCAGCAGCATGCGGCGCGACGTCAACATTGTGTCTCCCATCTCTTTGGTTTCATTATCTGCACGACGCAGTCGGCGCGGCATAGCACAGCCTCGGCCGATGGG
>CANJXD010000179.1 GCA_947478535.1 Acetobacteraceae bacterium | reverse complement strand
GTTCCGGTCTCTCCTCGGACAAATGGGTGTCCAGAGAAAACGGGTGCAGCTCAGCGGGGGTCCTGACGCAGGCCGATACGATCACCGGCTTCGGGGCCGTCGGCGATGACGGCAATGTCCTGGAACTGCTGCGCAGCGGCTTTGCCGGGATTTCCGGCAAGACGGCGATCAGCACTCTGGGCGCCGACGCCTCGCTCGATCTCTCCTCCAGTGCGGTCTTCCTGCTGGATGGTGCCAATGCCTTGACCGGCAGCTTTGCCAGCCTGGCCGCGATCAACGCCGCCTTCGGCAGCCGCGTGCTGGCCGGCGATGGCGGGCAGGGCGCCTTCGTGGTGGCGCGCGGCGCGGGGGGCACCGATGCCGCGCTCTACTGGCTGCGCGACATCGACAACTTAGCGGGGATCTCCAACGCCGATGCCGTCCACCTGCTGGCGGTGCTGACGGCGCCGGGCGCCATCAGCGCCAGCGAGATCAACCTGATCTGATGGCAAGCACCCTCATACGCTGGGTACGCGCTCCGCGTGGCAGCGGGTCTTTGGGCAGGACGATCAGCTATCCATCTTGAGCGCGGCGATGAAGGCGCTTTGCGGGATTTCCACCTTGCCGAACTGGCGCATGCGCTTCTTGCCCTCCTTCTGCTTGTCGAGGAGCTTGCGTTTGCGGCTGATATCGCCGCCATAGCACTTGGCCGTCACGTCCTTCGACATGGCGCTGATCGTCTCTCATGCGATGACGCGGCCGCCGATCGCGGCCTGGATCGGGATCTTGAACAACTGGCGGGGGATCAGCTCCTTCAGCTTTTCGCAGATCTGCCGGCCGCGGCGATCCGCCTGGCCGCGATGCGCCATGAAGGACAGCGCATCGACCGGTTCCGCATTCACCAGGATCGAGATCTTCACGAGGTCCCCGGCCTCATAGCCATCGACGGCGTAGTCGAAGCTGGCATAGCCGCGGCTGATGGATTTCAGGCGATCGTAGAAGTCGAACACCACCTCGTTCAATGGCAGGCGGTACACGGCCATGGCGCGGGAGCCGACATAGGTCAGCTCCACCTGCTGGCCGCGGCGTTCGTTGCAGAGCGTCAGGACGGGGCCGAGATATTCGTCCGGCACCATGATCGTCGCCTTGATCCAGGGCTCCTCGATCTCCTGGATCACCGACGGGTCGGGCATGTCGGCGGGGTTGTGCAACTCGCTGAGTTGCCCGTTGGTGCGCAGGATCTTGTAGACGACCGACGGCGCCGTCGCGATCAGGTCGAGGTCGAATTCGCGGGACAGCCGTTCCTGCACGATCTCGAGGTGCAGCAGGCCGAGGAAGCCGCAGCGATAGCCCATCCCCAATGCCGCGCTGTGCTCGGCTTCGTAGTGGAAGCTGCTGTCGTTGAGGCGGAGCTTGCCCACGCTTTCGCGCAGCTTCTCGAAGTCATCGGCATCGACGGGATACAAGCCACACCACACCACGGGAACGCTCGGCTTGAAGCCGGGCAGGGCCTCGGTGGCCGGGTTGCGGTCCTCGGTCAGCGTATCGCCGACATTCGTGTCGGCCACGGTTTTGATCGCGGCGGTGACGAAGCCCATCTCACCGGGAGAGAGGTAGTCCACCGGCACCATCTTCGGCGTGAAGACGCCGACCTGCTCCACCGTATGGGTGGAGCCATTCGACATCATGCGGATCTTCATGCCCTTGCGGAGCACGCCATCCTTGATGCGCACCAGCACGACGACGCCGAGATAGGCGTCATACCAGCTATCGACCAGCAGCGCCTTCAACTGGCTGTCGGGGTTGCCGGTGGGCGGGGGCAGGCGGGTGACGATGGCTTCGAGCACGCCCTCGATGTTCAGCGCCGTCTTGGCCGAGATCAGCACGGCGTCCGAGGCATCGAGGCCGATCACATCCTCGATCTGCTGCTTCACCCGGTCGGGCTCGGCGGCTGGCAGGTCGATCTTGTTGAGGACGGGCACGATCTCATGCCCGGCATCCAGCGCCTGGTAGACATTGGCCAGCGTCTGCGCCTCGACACCCTGGGAGGCATCGACGATGAGGAGCGAGCCCTCGCAGGCCGCGAGCGACCGGCTCACCTCATAGGCGAAGTCGACATGGCCGGGCGTGTCCATGAGGTTCAGCGTGTAGGTCAGCCCATCATTCGCCTTGTAGGCCAGGCGCACGGTCTGCGCCTTGATGGTGATACCGCGCTCCCGCTCCAGCTCCATGTTGTCGAGGAGCTGTTCCTTCATGTCCCGCAGCGCCACCGTACCGGTGGTCTGGATCAGGCGGTCGGCGAGGGTGGATTTGCCGTGGTCGATATGGGCGATGATCGAGAAGTTGCGGATGCGGTCGAGGGGAACGTCGGTCATGGGGGGCCTACGGGTTTGAGGCTCAAATAGGGGTTGTGAGGCCGGGAGGAAAGCTTCGGGTGAAGCCCATGCCGCGCGCGAGGAGGCTTGACCACCTCGGCGCTATCGTAAATAGTTAACCCATAGGTTTACCGAAGGCGTGAGGCAAAGCCCCGATGCAGATCCAGCCCTACCTGTTCTTCGAAGGCCGTGCGGAGGAGGCGATCGCCTTCTACCGGTCAGCACTCGGCGCCGAACTCCTCACGCTGATGCGGCATGGGGAGAACCCGGACGGCATGCATGGCGCGCCCGGTACGGAGCAGAAGGTGATGCATGCGGAGATCAGGATCGGCGAGACGCGAATCCTGATCTCGGACGGGTTCTGCGCGGCGGCGGCGCAGTTCCAGGGATTCGGCCTGGCGCTGAACGTCGCGGATGAGGCCACGGCGCAGCGCCATTTCGCGGCCTTGGCGGAGGGGGGCGAGGTGCGGATGCCGCTCGGCCGCAGCTTCTTCTCCGCCGCCTTCGGCATGGTGGCGGACCGCTTCGGGGTGCTCTGGATGGTGGTGGCGCCGGCGTGAGGCCGGGCTATTCGATCCGTGCGCCGCTGATCGCGACCATCTCCCGCCACCGCGGGCGGTCCGACTGGATGCGGGCCAGGACTGCGGCCTGATCGACGGGCGGCAGCGGGAGAAGGCCGTTGGCGCGCAGCCGCTCCTCCAGCCCCGGATGGGTGTTGGCGCGGCGATAGAGCTCCACCGTCCGCGCCGACAATTCCGGCGAAAGGCCCGCGGGACCGGACAGCACATTCCAGGATTGCAGGTCGAGGTCGCCGATCCCGAGATCCGGGAACTCTCCCATCCCCGGGACATCGGGCAGGAAAGGCACGCGGTCCCGAGAGCCCACGGCAATTGCGCGCAACGTCCCGGCCGCGACATGCGGCAGCAGGGCGGGCATGAAGTCGAAGGCCATGTCGATGGTGCCGGCCAGCAGGTCATTCAACGCGGGCGCCCCGCCGCGATAGGGCACCACGGTGATGTCCGCGCCACTCCGCCGGGCGATGGTGGCGGTCAGCAGGTGGGACGCGCCACCGCTGCTCGCCGCGCCATTGGTCAGCGCGTTGCCGGGCCGCTTCGCCCATTCGACCATGGCCCGAAAATCCGTCCAGCCGCGTTCCCGCGCCCGGCGTTCGGTGACCACGCAGAGCACCGTGCTCGTCACCACGCTGGTGATGGCCGTCACGTCGTGGTCCACGTCGATCGGCATGCGCGGCATCATGGCGGGCAGGGAGGTGAACATGGTGATGCTGAAAAGCCCCGTGGTCAGCCCATCCGGCGGCGCCTTGGAGACCACGTCCATCGCCAGCAACCCATTGGCCCCGCTGCGGTTTTCCACCACCACCGCCTGGCCGGAGGTGGCCTGGATCGCCTCCCCATAAAGCCGCGCGATGGTATCGGATTGCCCGCCCGGCGGGTTCGGCACGATCAGCCGCATCGGCCGGGTTGCCGATATCTGGGCGAGGGCCGGGCTGGCCAAGGGGATGGCTGCGGCTGCAAGCAGGGTGCGGCGTGTGATCATGAGCGAAACGGTAGCAGCGGCTTTCGCATCTGCGAAAGGCCAATTTGGCCACGAGGGGTGCCAAAGGGGGCCTCGATCGTCTTAGGATGGCAACGGAATCGCAGGAGCCCCCGGACCCATGCCGAAGCGCGCCGTCTTCTCCGACAAGGTGTTCAAATCCAGCCGCCCCTTCGCCCAGGCGACCATTGCCGGCGGCTTCATGTTCGTCTGCTTCACCGGGCGGGACCCGGAAGGCCGCTTCGCCGTGGGCGATGTCCGCGCCCAGACCCAGCAGGCCATCGACAATATCCGCACGCTGATCGAGGAGGCCGGCGGCACGATGCGCGACATCGTGAAATGCACGGTCTACGTGACGGACCGCGCCAACTGGGAACCGATGAACGACGTCTACTTCGCCAATTTCGCGGAGGACCCGCCGCACCGCGTCTCCTGCATCGTCTCCGGCCTCGGTTCCCCCGACTGCCTCGTGGAGATCGATGTGACGGCCTATCTGGGCGACAAGGCGGGGGCGTAGCGCGGCCCCCGGCCCAAAACTCACCCCCGCAGCGCGGCGCCCGTCGCCTTGGTGACGGCGGCGATGATCTTCTGGCAGGCCGCCTCGATCTCCGCATCCGTCAGGGTGCGCTCGCGCGGCTGCAGGGTGACCTGCACGGCGAGGCTCACCTTGCCCTCCGCCACCTTCTCCCCGGCGTAACGGTCGAACAGCACGGCGTCCGTCACCAGCGCCTTGTCGGCGTTGCGGGCGGCGCGGAGGACGGCATCCGCCGCGACCCCGGCTTCCACCAGGAAGGCGAAGTCACGCCGCAGCGGCTGGAAGGCCGGCAGGTCCGGCACGGACTTCTTGCGGCGCTTCGGGTCCGGGACGGCATCGAGGAACACCTCGAAGGCCACGGCTGCCCCGGCGAGGCCGATCTGCTTGCGCAGCGTCGGGTGCAACTCGCCGAAGGTCGCCAGCACCACCTTCGGCCCCTGCCGCACCACGCCGGACCGGCCGGGGTGGTAGAAGCCCGGCGCATCCGTGGTGACGGAGACGGCGGCCATCGGCACGCCGAGCGCCGCCAGCACCGCCAGCGCATCCCCCTTCGCATCCAGCGCATCCACCGCGCGGGCCGGCGCCGCCCAGTTCGGCGCCGTCATCCCCGCGCGCAAGCCCGCCGCCACCGCCAACTGGCTGGCTCCCGCCGCGGGGTCCCGATAGGCACCACCGATCTCCCCCAGTGCCACATCCGCGAAACCGCGCGCCGCATTGCGGGCCGCGGCGAAAGCGAGGGAGGCCACCGGCGTCGGCCGCATCTGGTCGAGGTCGCTGGCGATCGGGTTTTCCAAATGCAGCCCATCCGGCGTCTCGCCGAACAGTGCGGCCTGTTCCTTGGCGAGGAAGCCATAGGTCACGCAATCCTGCAGACCCCGGCTCGCCAGTACGCGCCGCGCCAGCGCCGCCCGCACCTGCTTGGCCGACAATGCCGGGCGCGGCACCGGGGAGGCCACGGGCAGCGACACCGCCGGCACCGCATCCAGCCCACCGAGCCGCAGCACTTCCTCCACCAGATCGCATTCCGGCTCGACCGCCGCGCAACCCTCGGCCGCCGCCTGCGCGCGCGCGGCGGGGATCGAGGGGTCCTGCGCCAGCGGGCCGTGCGCCGCGATATCGTTCCGCCAGGGCGGCACTGCAACGGTGACGGAAGCCTCGTCCCGCGCCAGGGGGCAGAAGCCCAGTCGCACCAGCCGCTCCACCACCTGGTCCACCGGCAGGTCGAGCCCACCGAGGTCCTTCACCCGGGCAAAGCGCAGCGTCGCCTGGCGCTGCCAGGCAGGCTCCGTGCCGGCAGCGGAAACCTCCGAGGCCTCGCCGCCGCAAAGCTCCTGGATCATCCGCGTCGCCGCATCCAGCGCCTTCGGCAGCAGGGACGGATCGATGCCGCGCTCGAAGCGGTGCCGCGCATCCGTCCGCACATCATGCCGGCGGCCGGACAGCGCGATCCGCACGGGGTCGAACAACGCGCATTCGATGAAGCACTCGGTGGTTGCCTCGTCGCAGCCGGAATGCTCGCCACCGATCACGCCGCCCAGCGCCTCGACGCGCGCGGCATCGGCGATGACGCCGTCCTCGCTGGTCAGGGCGTAGGTCTTGCCATTCAGCGCCAGCAATTCCTCCCCGTCCTGGGCCATGCGCATGGACAGGGTGGTGCCCTCGACCTTCGCGGTGTCGAAGACATGCAGCGGGCGGCCAATCGCGAAGGTGAAGAAGTTCGTCACGTCGACCAGCGCATTGATCGGCCGCAGCCCGATCGCCGTCAGCCGGTCCTGCAACCATTGCGGGGAGGGCCCGTTCTTCACGCCGCGCACGGCGCGCCCAAGCACCCAGGTGCAGGCCTGGGAATCCTCGATCCGCCAGGCGAGCGGGGCCGGATAGGTGGCCGCCACCGGCGCCACCTCCCACGGCTTCAGCGTGCCCAGCCCCGCCGCCGCCAGATCCCGGGCAATGCCGCGCACGGACAGCGCATCGCCCCGGTTCGGCGTGACCTTGATCTCGATGATGGGGTCATCGAGCCCGGCGTAATCGACATAGCGCGCGCCGATCGGCGCGCCTTCCGGCAATTCGATGATGCCGCTGTGATCGTCGCCGAGGCCCATCTCCCGCGATGAGAGCATCATCGCTTCCGACTTCACGCCGCGGATTTCGCCGACCTTCAGCGTGATGCCGGTGCCCGGGATGAAGGCGCCCGGCACGGCGGCCACACCGACCAACCCCGTCCGAGCATTCGGCGCGCCGCAGACCACGGAGTATTCGCGCCCATCGCCGAGATCGACGCGGAGCGCGCGCAACCGGTCAGCATTCGGGTGCTGCGTCGCCTCGATGACGCGCGCGATGCGGAAGGAGGATAGCGCGGCGGCGCGATCCTCGATCCCCTCCACCTCGATGCCGATGGCGGAGAGCGTGGTGCTGATCTGCTCCAGCGTCGCATCCGTCTCCAGATGCTCGCGCAGCCAGCTCATGGTGAATTTCATGAGGTCAGATCCCCTCGTGCAGGGAGGCGGGGGCAAGCGGGTCCGCGGCGTAGTGCCGCAGCCAGCGAAGGTCGCTTTCGTAGAAGGGGCGCAAATCGGGCATGCCGTGCTTCAGCATGGTGATGCGCTCGATCCCCATGCCGAAGGCGAAGCCCTGCCATTCCCGCGGATCGAGCCCGCAATTGGCCAGCACCTTGGGGTGGACCATGCCGCTGCCGAGGATTTCCAGCCAATCGCCACCGCCGCCCAACTCGCCGGTCTTCCGGTTCCAGCCGATATCGACCTCCATGGAGGGCTCGGTGAAGGGGAAGTAGGACGAGCGGAACCGCACGGGCAGGTCCGAGATACCGAAGAAAGCCCGCAGGAAATCCGTCAGGCAACCCTTGAGGTGCCCGAGCGTGATCCCGCGATCGATGACCAGCCCCTCCACCTGGTGGAACATGGGGCTATGCGTCGCGTCATGGTCGGCGCGATAGGTGCGGCCGGGGGCGATGATACGGATCGGCGGCGCCTCGCCCAGCATCGTGCGGATCTGCAAGGGGCTGGTCTGCGTCCGCAGCACGCGGCGATGCCCGTTCGCATCCGTGCCCGGCATGTAGAAGGTATCGTGGTCCTGCCGCGCGGGGTGGTGGTCCGGGATGTTGAGCGCGCCGAAATTGTGCCAGTCGCTCTCGATATCCGGCCCCTCGACGACCCGGAACCCCATGGCGCCGAAGATCGCCGTCAGCTCCTCGATGGTGCGGCTGATCGGGTGGATGCCGCCATCGGCGGCCGTGCCGGCGGCGAAGGGGCGCGGGGGGAGGGAGACATCGATGCGCTCCGCCTTAAGCCGCGCATCCAGGGCCTCCGCCTCCAGCGCCGTGCGGCGGGCATCCAACAGCGCCTCGATGTCGTTCTTCACGCGGTTCAGCGCCGCGCCGCGTTCCTTGCGGGCTTCCACCGGCACCTGTCCCAGACCCTTCAGCAGCCCGGACAGGTTGCCGGCCTTGCCCAGCACGGCGACGCGCACGGCATCCAGCGCCCTGAGGTCGTTGGCTCCGGCCAGCGCCGCTTCGGTCTCGGCCCTTAGTGCGGAAAGGTCGTCACTCATCACCCGAGGCTCCGGATAAGCAAAAGGCCGCCCCCGATGGGAGCGGCCCTCTGACGATGATACTGGAACTGAACCCCGTGGGGTTCAGGCCTGCGTGGGGAGGGCGCCCTTCGCCTTTTCGACGATGGCGGCAAAGCTCGCCGCGTCGTCATAGGCGAGCGTGGCCAGCACCTTGCGGTCGATCTCGATATTCGCCGCCTTGATGCCCGCCATGAAGCGGGAATAGGTGATGCCATGTTCCCGGACCGCGGCGTTGATGCGCTGGATCCAGAGGCCCCGGAATTCGCGCTTGCGGTTGCGGCGGTCCCGGTATGCGTACTGGAGCGCCTTCTCGACCCGCTCGAGCGCGGGGCGATAGGCGGTCGACGACCGGCCAACATAGCCCTCGGCGAGCTTGAGGATCTTCTTGTGACGGGCGTGCTTGGTTACGCCCCGCTTTACACGTGCCATTGTGCTGCGCTCCCCTTACCGGGCCGAACCGTAGGGCATCCACTGCTTCACAGTGTCGCTGTCCTGCTTCCGCAGGACATAGGTGCCGCGATTCTGCCGCTTCATCTTGTTGGTCTTGGCGGTCAGCATGTGGCGCTTGTTGCCCACACCGGCCTTGACCCTACCGGAAGCGGTCAGTGTGAAGCGCTTCTTCACACTGGACTTCGTCTTCATCTTGGACATTTGGGACCTCCTGGTCGGGTCGGACGGTCCCACCTTGCACCCTGGCCCCTTCCGGGATTTCGGGGCCGCACCATGCGGCGGGGACGCGTATCCGCGGACAGGCATGTCCAACACAAGGCCTGACGCGCGGAGCCGGGCTTGTAGCCGCCACCGGCGCCCCGTGCAAGGACCCTAAACCGAGGCGCCACCGAGGAAGCCCACCACCTCCTCGAACACCGGCGCCGGCGCCAGCCCCAGGGCGCGCAAGGGCGCGGCCATGGCGGCGAGTATGCCGGCATGGCCGACACCCGGGTGCAGCCGCAACGTCACCGGCCGCCCCACCGCCCGCAGCCCCGCCGCCAGGTCCACGGCATGGAACGGCCCCACCACGGTATCAGCCTCCCCATGCAGCAGCAGCATCGGTGGCGCGCCGGCGAGCGTCCCGGGGTCCGGCACCGCCTCGATCCGCCCGCCCGGGGCGGCAGCGAAGATGCTGCGGTTCGGCTCATCCCGCGGCTGCCAGGTGATGGGCGTGGCCAGCAATACGCCGCCGGCCAGCCCCGCCCGCCCGGCCTCGCCCAGCCAACGCGGGTCAAGCGCGAGGGAGGCCGCGATGAACCCCCCCGCGGAATGCCCCATGACGAAGACCGGCCCGCCCGGCACGTCCCCCGCTGTCCGCAACCAGGCCACGGCCCGCGCCCCATCCTCGACGAAATCCGGCCAGCGCGCTTCCGGCCACAGCCGGTAATCCGGCACCGCCACGGCAATGCCCCGCGCGGCCAGGGCGCGGGAGAGGAAGGCGTATTCGGCCCGTGATCCGGCGGTCCAGCCCCCGCCATGGAAGAACACCGCCAGCGGCGTCGCTGGCGTCACGCTCGCCGGCAGCACCAGGTCCAGCCGGTGCCGCGCCGCCGGGCCGTAGGCCAGTCCCTCCCGCGCCCGGCTGCCCCCCGAAGGCGTCAGCGCGCCGGCGATCCGCGCGGGGGAACAGCCGGCTACGAGGCCCGAGGCGAAGACCGAAAGCGCCAGGGTCGCCCGTCGCATCACTGCTCGGCGAGCTCCTCGCGCGCCCGCACCAGCGCCAGGCGCTGGGCGGGCGAAACCTCGGGGTAGTGCAGTTTCAGCCCTTCCAGCGCCCGCCCGATGGCGGCGGCGACGATCAGGCGCGTGAACCACTTCCGATCCGCCGGCACCACGTACCAGGGGGCTTCCGCCGTCGCCGTGGCGCGGATCGCCTGTTCATAGGCGCGCTGGTAGTCGTCCCAATGCTGGCGTTCCGCGACATCCGCGGTGCTGAACTTCCAGTTCTTCTCCGGCTCCTCGATCCGCTTGAGAGTCTGTCTCCGATCATCCCTTTGGATTGCATAGTTTCCTGACCATGAGCCTGATCGATGCCATCCGCAGGAAGGCGAGTGCGTTGCGGCTCAGGTTTTCCCAATCC
>CANJXD010000178.1 GCA_947478535.1 Acetobacteraceae bacterium | reverse complement strand
CCCATCGGCATGAGGATGCGACGCAGCACCCACATCTTGCTGAGCGTGGCGCGATCGACCAGCAGCTCTTCCGTGCGGGTGCCCGACTTAGTGATGTCGATCGCCGGGAAGGTGCGCGTGTCGGAGACCTTGCGGTCGAGGATGAGCTCCGAATTGCCGGTGACCTTGAACTCCTCGAAGATCACCTCGTCCATGCGGCTGCCGGTATCGATCAGGGCGGTCGCGATGATGGTGAGCGAGCCGCCTTCCTCGATGTTCCGGGCGGCGCCGAAGAAGCGCTTCGGGCGCTGCAGGGCGTTCGCGTCCACGCCGCCGGTCAGCACCTTGCCGGAGGACGGCACGACGGAGTTATAGGCGCGGCCGAGGCGGGTGATGCTGTCCAGCAGGATCACCACGTCGCGCTTGTGCTCGACAAGGCGCTTGGCCTTTTCCAGCACCATTTCCGTGACCTGGACGTGGCGCGTCGCCGGCTCATCGAAGGTGGAGGCCACGACCTCACCGCGCACGGTGCGGGCCATGTCCGTCACTTCCTCGGGACGTTCGTCGATCAGCAGGACGATGAGGAAGACGTCGGGATGGTTGGCGGTGATCGACTTGGCGATGTTCTGCAGCATCACCGTCTTGCCGGTGCGCGGCGGCGCCACGATCAGCGCGCGCTGGCCCATGCCGATGGGCGCGACCAGGTCGATGACGCGGTGGGTGTAGTCCTTGCTCGGCCCCTTCGCCACGGCTTCGGCGTCCGGGTTTTCCATCTTCAGGCGCCGCGTCGGGTACAGCGGCGTCAGATTGTCGAAGTTGATGCGGTGGCGCAGCGCCTCCGGCGGCTCGTAGTTGATGGTATCGACCTTGAGCAGCGCGAAGTAGCGTTCGCCATCCTTCGGCGCGCGGATCTGGCCTTCCACCGTGTCGCCGGTCCGTAGGCCGAAGCGACGGACCTGGGCGGGGGAGACGTAGATATCATCCGGGCCGGGAAGGAAGTTGGCCTGGGGGCTGCGGAGGAAGCCGAAGCCATCGGGCAGGATTTCCAGCGTACCATCGCCGTAGATCGCCTGTTCGTTCTCCGCCAGCGCCTTGAGGATGGCGAACATGATGTCCTGCTTGCGCAGGGACGACGCGTTCTCGACCTGTAGGGACTCGGCAAAGGCGAGCAGATCGGCCGGTGGCTTGGCCTTGAGTTCGGAAAGATGCATGGGCGGACTGGTCCGTCGGGGCGCAGGGGGAATGAAAAGGCGGACCCTGGCGGTGGCGAAAGGGAAAGGCGGGGCTGCGAATGCGGCCGGACGCCGGTGCCCTTGCCATGTCGCGCGCCCGTTCTGGGGCGGTGCCGCAACAACCAGGGAGGCATTGGGAGGGAGGGATCGTCCGTGCCGCGCGACCCAGGATGGGGCGCCATGCTCGTCCGATTGCCGGAAGGCGGTGCGACCCTAGGGCCGGTTTACCGCCGCCGTCAACCCGGAGATGCGCGCCATGGGCCGAAATACAAGGCCCTGCGGCCTGGACTTGCCGCGCTGTGCCATGATTCTTCGCCAGTGCCGCATGGGAAGGCCGCTGCCCCACGCGATCGTGAAGGTGGGCCGCCTGCCATGCCGCTGAAGTCCCCGGCCGCCAAAGGCGGTCCGTGCACGGACTGCCCACTTGGCCCGGTGCGCCAGCGCGTAGGCGCGCAGCCAAGCCCGCGGAGCGGGCGCCCGGCGCCTGAGGGCGGTTAAAGCAGCCAAGCCCGCGGAGCGGGCGCCCGGCGCCCATGGGCTCTCAGAATGGCTTCGCGATCACCATCAGCACGATGACGATCATCAGCACGGTCGGCACCTCGTTCATGATGCGCCAGCCGCGTTCGGTGCGTGGGCGGCCATCGGCGGCGAAGACCTTGAGCGCCTTCGCCAGGTCGGCGTGGAACCAGCTCATCGCCAGGACGGAGGCGAATTTCAGGTGCCACCATCCCGCCGTCCAATCCACCACCCCCGGCGTCAGGATCAGGATCACACCGAACAGCCAGGTGGCGATCATGGCGGGGTTCATGATGGCCTTCAGCAGCCGCCGTTCCATGATCTTGAACAACTCGCTGCGCGCATCCCCGGCCGGGACCTGCATGTGGTAGATATAAAGCCGCGGCAGGTAGAACAGCCCCGCCATCCAGGCGATGACCGAGATCAGGTGCAGCGCCTTGATCCAGGGATAGGCGGGGGCGAGGACGTCGATGGTCATGCGGGAAGTGTCTTTCCGAACCTAGTTTCGCGCCAGCCCCAGATCGCGCAGCACCGTCGCGTTCATCGCACTTTCCTCGGCGAAGCGGCGGCGGAAGGCAGCGCCATCCAGATGCAGCGGGATGGCGTTGAGGCGGCCCGCGGCGGCGCGGTAGCTGTCGCTCGCCACCGCGGTGGCGCAGGCGCGCTCGATGGCCGCGGCGGCGGCATCGGGGATGCCGGCGGGGGCGAGGATGCCACCGTGGGAGCTGCCTTCCAGCGGATGGCCCAGCTCCGCCATGGTCGGCACGCCCTGCAGGCCGGCCAGCCTTTCCCGCCCCAGCACCCCCAGCACGCCGAGCCCCGTGGCGGCGGGGATGGAGCCGCTTTCGACGAAGACCTGGATCTGCCCGCCGAGGGCTGCCGTGGCCATCGGCCCGGCGCCGGTGAAGGGCACGTGCAGCCCCTCGATCCCGTTCGCCTTCAGCAGTGCGGCGATGAGGATATGCTGGGTGCTGCCCTGGCCGGGGGAGCCGAAGACCAGCGCCTCCTTCCCCGTGCGCCCGAAGGCGATCATCCCCGCGAGGTCGGTGAACGGCGCCTGGCGGCCCAGCACCAGCACCTGCGGGTTGTCATAGACCAGGCAGAGGAAGCGGAAGCTGTCGAGCGAATAGGTCAGCGCCGTCTGGTGCGGCTGGGCGGTGATCGGATTGTTGGGGGAGAACAGCAGCGTATAGCCATCCGCCCGCGCGCGGGCGACTTCGGCGGCGCCGATCGTACCCGCCGCGCCACCGCGGTTCTGCACCACCACGGTCTGGCCGATCGCGCGGGTCAATTCGCCTTGCAGGGCGCGGGCCATCAGGTCCGTGTTCCCGCCGGGGGGGTAGCCGACGATCATGGTGATGGGGCGCGAGGGGTAGTCCTGGGCCGGCGCCAGGGCGGTTGCCGCCAGCAGCATCGCGGCCGCGGCTGCCAGCATTCCGATGAAGCGCATTGCGCCTGTCCCCCCGTGTTGGCGGAAGGCTACCAGCCTGGCGCGCCCTATGTCAGCCCGAGCAGCCCCGGCAAATCGGCCATGCTGGCAAAAGGCTCCGCCCCCACCGCGACCAGGGCGGCCGGCGGCGTGGCCCGGGCGTAGCCAAGCACGCGGCAGCCGGCGGCGCGGCCGGCGCGGGCGCCGGCGGGGCTGTCCTCCACCACCACGCAGTGATGCGGGTCCACCCCGCAGGCGGCAGCGGCGGCGCGGTACATGTCCGGCGCCGGCTTCGGGCGGTCCACGTCATTGTAGGAAAAGGCGCGGCCGCGAAAGGTTTCCGCCAGGCCCAGCGCATGCAGCTTGGTGGCAAGCTCGGCGCGGGAGGAATTGCTGGCGACGGCGACAGGGATGCCGGCGGCGATGATGCGATCGAGCGCCGCCATCACGCCGGGGATGGCGGGCACGTCTTCCCGCAGCGCGCGGACAACCCGGGTGATCAGCGTGTCGATGAATTCGGCCGGGACCGAAGCGGGGCCAAGCCGGGCCTGGATCAGCGGCACGACGCCTTCCCAGGACAGGCCGACGAAGCGGCGTTCGCATTCCTCGCCCGTCATCGGCCAGCCGAGGGCGGTGATTTCCTCGGCCAGGATGCGGTTGTGCAGGGCTTCGGTATCGGCGAGCACCCCATCGCAATCAAACAGCACGGCGGCGGGGCGAGGCATGCTCACGCTGGGATGCTCACGCTGGGATGCTCAAGCCGGGATTTTCGCGGCGCGTTGGGCGGCGGCGTGCGGGCAATCCCCATGCTGCTTCGGGCATTGCCGGGGGCCGGCAAAGGAACAGAGGCTGCGGCTACCGGCCCGCGCCGTCACCACGAGATCCGCCAGCGCGCCGATGAAGCCGGTATCCGAATTCTGGGCGGGGGAGCGGTAATAGCCGGGAACGCCGAGCTTTTCCGCTTCCTCCCGGTATTCGACGTCCAGCTCCACCAGGGTTTCCGAATGTTCGGAGGTGAAGGCGATGGGCACCACCAGCACCGCCACCTTGTCATGCCCCGCGCGTTCCAGCTCATCCTCGGTGGAGGGGGTGATCCATTTCTGCGGCGTGACGCGGGACTGGTAGCAGACGATGTGGTCGAGATCGTCGATATGCAGGCGCTCGACCACCGCGGCGACGGTCTGTTCGACCTGCCATTGATAGGGATCGCCGGCGGCGACGATGCTTTCGGGCAGGCCATGCGCGCTGAACAGCACGCGCAGCTTCACCGCCGGGTCAAGCTCCGCCCGCGCCTTGTCATAGGCGCCCTGGACGAGGCCGGCGGTCGCTTCGGCAAAGCCGGGGTGGGAGTGGAAGCAGCAGATCGTCTTCGTCGGCACATGCAGCTTCACGCGCGCCGCGGCCTTGGCCCAGGCGATGGCGGAACTGCCGGTGGTGGTGGTGGAAAACTGCGGATAGAGCGGCAGCAGCACCACCTCATCCGGCCCCCAGGCCTTCACGGCGGCGGCCGTCTCATCGGACATGGGGTGCCAGTAGCGCATGGCGGCGAAGCACTTCGTCTCCACCGCGCCATCCGCGTTCAGCACCGCTTCCAGCGCTTCGGCCTGGGCGAGGGTGAGTTCGAGCAACGGCGATTTGCCGCCGAGGATGGCGTAGTTCTCCGTCGCCGGCTTGGTCCGCCGCCAGGCGATCAGCCGGCCGAGCCAGGGCCGCACGAAGCCTGGCACGCGCAGGATGGCGGGGTCGGTGAAGAGGTTGACCAGGAACGGCCGAATGCTCTCGGGCGCGTCGGGGCCGCCGAGGTTGAACAGCACGACGGCGAGGCGGGGCCGCTTTCCTCCGGGCGATTCAGCGCGGGGGGTAACGGCACCGCCGCCTTGGGGGGAGGCGTGATCCATTGTGCCGTCACATGACATGGCGGCGGCCGGGGTCAAGGGCGAAGGGGTGGCAAGGATGCCGATCCGGGCGCGAAAGCCGCCCTGGGCTGCGTGCTACCCTTCCGTTGGCCCTTCCGCTGGCAGCCAGACCCGGAAGGTCGAACCCACGCCTTCCTCGCTCTCGATCAGCAGCACGCCGCGGTGGCGGTTGACGATGTGCTTGATGATGGCGAGGCCGAGCCCGGTGCCGCCGCTGTTGCGACCGCGCCCGCGATCGACGCGATAGAAGCGTTCGGTCAGCCGCGGCAGGTGTTCGCGCGGGATGCCGGGGCCTTCATCGGCGACGGACAGCAGCACGCCCGGCCGGTTGGGCAGGCGGGGATGGCCGGGGGTGGCAGGCGCCACGCTCAGCCGGATGGTGCCGCCTTCCCGCCCGTAGCGGGCGGCGTTTTCCAGAAGGTTGCGCAACACCTGGCCGAGCTGCCCGGCATCGGCGGGGCTGGCGATGCAGCCCGGCGCCAAAGCGGTTTCCACCGTCGCGCCGCGCGCTGCGATGACCGGCCCGAGCCCTTCCAGCTCCGACGCCGCCAGGGCGGACAGATCGACCTGACCGGTCGGCGGCTGGTGTTCCGAGATCTCGATCCGCGACAGGCTCAGCAGGTCATCGATCAGGCGACGCATGCGGTCGGACTGCTCGGCCATGATGCCGAGGAAGCGCGCCCGCGCCTCCGCGTCATCGGCCGCCGGGCCGCGCAGGGTGTCAATGAAGCCGATCAGGCTGGCCAGCGGCGTGCGGAGCTCATGGCTGGCATTGGCGACGAAATCGGCGCGCATGCGTTCCACCGCACGGTCCCGCGTACGGTCCGCCAGCACCAGCAGCAGGCTGCCGCCATCGGGCAGCGGCGGGTTCAGCGGCACGGCATGGACCGATAATTCGCGCGGCACCGGGACGGGAATGACGATTTCCGCCTGGCGCGGCACGCCCCCGGCGCGGGCGGCATCCATGGCCTCGGCCAAGGCGGGGTGGCGCAGCAGGGCGGCGAGGTCATCGCCGACCAGACGGCGGGCGGCGCTGTTGGCGCGGAGCGGCGCGCCATCCTCATCCAGCACCAGCAGCGGGTCCGGCAGGCCCTCGATGATGGCGGCATCGGCGAGGCGAAGGCGGGCGACCATCGCCGCACGATCGCGGAGGTCCCTCGCCAGGCGGCGGGCGGTTTCCCCCAGCGCGGCGACGGAAGGCGGGAAGGATTCGCCATCCAGCGCCGCCAGGGCGGCGGGGTCCTCCGCCATCCGGTTCATCGCGGCGTCGAGCCGCCCGAGATGGCCGAGCCAATGGCGGGCAAGCTGCACGGCGCCCGCGAAGCAGGCCGCCAGAGCCAGCAGCCCGGGCTCCGGGGGGAGGTTTTCCGTGGCCATCAGCAACAGCAGGACCAGGGCGGGGACGGCCCCGATCCGCGCCGCCGTGGCGAGGACGCGGCGTGGTGCCGCGAAGACCCGGCCGTCATCGGGCGGCATGCTGTGCGTCCCGCCCTGCCGTGCCCGGCCTCAGAAGCCCGGCAGGCCGGGCGCCGGGGCGGGTTCCACCAGGACCGGATCCGCCCCGTTGGAAATCGCATAGATGGCCAGCCCACGCAGGGTCTGGCCATTCGCCACGAGGCGCAGCGGGCCATCGGCACCGGCGAAGCCATCCACCGCCGTGACCTCCACCGGGCTGGCGCCGGTGCGCAGCGCCCGGGCGGCGATGGCGGCCGCGTCATAGGCGGTGGCAGCGACGCGCTGCGGCGGTTCCCGGAAGGCGTCGCGGTAGCGGGCCTCGAACCGGGCGCGGGCACGGCCATCGGGGCCGGCGAACCAGGCGCCGGCCATGGCGGGTTCGTTGCGCAGGACCGTGTCAGTCAACCAGAGGGAGGTGCCGAGCAGCCGGGGCGGGGTTTCGCCGGCCTCGGCGAGCCAGGTGGCGGCAAAGCGGCGGGCGCGTTCGCCCACTTCGCCGATCAGCACGGCTTCGGCGCCGCGGGCGGTGATGCGGGCGCCGGAGGCCGCCATGCCGGGCTCCGCATTGGCGGGGTGCAGCGAGATCATCGGCGTGGGCAGGCCGAGATCGGAGGTCGCGCTGCGCAGCCCGGCGGCCAGGGCGCGGCCGAAATCATTGTCTGGCGCACCGAGGGCGAAGCGCTGCGCGCCCTGCTGCGCCGCGGCGGCCACCACGCGGCGGACCTGCTGCTGTGGCGTGACACCAAGCACCCAGGTGCCGCCGCCAGCGCGGGCCGCGTCATTGGTGAAGGCGAGGACAGGCACGCCGGCGGCGCGGGCGGGTTCCGCCACGGCAGCCGCTTCGGCGCTGGTCAGCGGACCGATGATGATGCGCGCGCCATCCGCGATCGCGGCCCGCGCGGCGGCGGCGGCGCCGGCCGGGGTGCCGCCGGTGTCGCGCGGCGTGATCTCGACGCCGCTCGGGGCTTCGTCGAACAGCGCCATGTAGCCGGCATTCAGCATCGCCTGGCCGAGCGGCGCCTGGGGGCCCGACAGCGGCAGCAGCATGGCCGCGCGCTGGGCGCGCACGGGGCCGGACTGCGGCGCCTGGCCGGCGATCGGCGGCGCGATGCCGACGAAGCTCGGGCGCGGGGGTTGCGGGGCGCAGGCGGCCAGGCCCAAAACAAGGCTGAGCGCCAGTCCGCCGAACAACCGGCGCGGCAGCGAGGGCCGGTGCGCGGAACGCCGGTCAGTCAGCGAACGGAACGAAGGACGTGGCAAGCGGCGACCCTCCTGAACGGGCGACGATTCCCAGGGAAATCCCGACGGGGCTTTCCCTGGTGGCGACGCCGATCGGCAATCTCGGTGACCTGTCGCCCAGGGCTCTCTCGGTGCTTGGCGGGGTGGACGCCTTGCTGTGCGAGGATACGCGGGTGACCGGCCAGATGTTGCAGCGTTATGGCGTCTCCGTGCCGATGGTGCCACTGCATGACCACAACGAAGCGGAGATGATTCCGCGAATACTGGAACGAATCGCGCGTGGCGAGAGGCTTGCTCTGGCATCCGACGCCGGAACGCCCTTGGTGTCCGACCCCGGCTACCGGCTGGTGCGGGCGGCCATCGAGGCCGGCGTGCCGGTCACCGCGATTCCTGGCCCCAACGCGGCGGTGGTGGCGCTGACGCTGTCCGGCCTGCCACCACACCCATTCGTGTTCCTGGGTTTTCTGCCGCCACGGGATGGGCCGCGCGCCGCCGCCATCGCCAAGCACCGGGCCGCCGAGCGTGCCGGGCTTTCGGCGACCATCGTGCTGCATGAGGCACCGCACCGGCTCGCAGAGGCGTTGGCCGCTTTGGCGGAGGGGCTGGGCCCCGATCGCCCGGCCGCTGTCGCGCGGGAATTGACCAAGCGGTTCGAGGAGGTGCGGCGCGGCACGCTGGCCGCGCTTGCCGCGCATTACGCGACGCATGAGGCGCGGGGGGAGATCTGCCTCGTGGTGGGTCCGGCGCCGGAGGAGGAGGTGGGCGAGGCCGACCTCGATACCCAGCTTCGCGCGGCGCTGGAGCGGGAGAGTGTGCGCGATGCCGCCGCGCTGGTCGCCGCCGCGACGGGCCTGCCGCGCAAGCAGGTCTATGCCCGGGCGCTGGTGCTGTCGCGCGAGGCGGGCTGAAGCCGCCTATCCATAGGGCGGAAACACCAGCCGCGAGCCCGGTGCCAGGTCGTTCGCCAGCGCCGCCATGGCGGAGACGATGCGCCGGTCCGGGCCAAGGGCGAGGCCGATGACGGGCACGCCGCAGGCCACCGCCTGCACCGCCACCAGATCCTGGTTCGTCACCACCGCCGCGCAGCGCGCCACCAGCCCCTTCAGTCGTTCGGGCGTGAGCCGCCGCCGCCGCCAGACCGGGTCCGCCAGGCGGGGCAGCAGCATTGGCGCGCCGGGCAGCAGGGCGGCGGCGAAATCCGTGCTGCCTGGCATGTCGTCGGAAGGCGCGCCGGGCAGATCCGCCGGCAGGGGCAGGATCGGCCTGCCGCGCCAGGGGGCCAGCAGCGCCGAGAGCGATGGGGCCTGGTCGGCCCAGGCCTGGCGTACGGCCTCATCGCCCAGGATGCCGAGGCCGACGGGCGCGCCCTCCGGTAGGTCCGCCGCCAGGGCGGGATCGGCGGGGGCGTGGCGTTCGGGATAGGCCTCGATCCGGGCCGGCGTGGCGAGGCGCCAGACCAGCAGGGCGTTGGCGGTGTGATGCTCCCGCGCCTCGATCACCGCCGCGGCGTCCAGCACGGCGAGCCCGGCGGGGGCACCCCTGCGGGCCGCGCTGCGTTCGACCGAAAAGCCGAGCACGTCGAGCCTTGCCCCGTTGGTGATGACCCGGGCGGCGGTGGCGAGGCTGCGTTCGAGCAGGGCGCGCCCCGCGAAGACGCCGGCGATGATGACGTGGGACAGGCCGAGTGTGGTGGGATCGGCATCCGGGGAAATCGCCTCGAACCCCGGGGGGCAGCGCGGGGCGCCGGTCATGGTCAGCAGCGGCGCGGGGTCCGCCACGCGGGCGCGGACCAGGGCCAGCAGGGCGCGGGACCGCAAATCCCGGAAGGGCCGCTCCGCGAGCAGCAGGGTGCGGGTCACGGCTGCCACCCAGGCGGGGTTTCGAGCCCGAGGCAGCGTGAGCCCGGCGGCAGGCGGTGGCTGAGGCTGACGAAGGTGCGGCGGAGGCTGTTATCCTCCAGCGGATGCAGGCCGATGACGCGCACGCCGCTGCCGATGGCGTGGATGGCGTTGTGCTTGCGCTGGGTGACCAACGTATCGAGCCGGGCGATCAGGCCCTTGAGGCGCGGCGGCGTCATCGTCTGGCGCCAATGGTCGCGGTCCAGCAGGGCGGGGGCGGCGATGGGCGCGCCGTGCAGGAAGCGGGCGATGAAATCCGCCACGCCCGCCATGTCATCCTCCGCCGCGCTGTCGACATGCACGGTGCTGACGATGGGGACGATGGCGTGGCCCCGGAATTCAGCCAGCAGGGCTTCGACCAGCGGGGCTTCCTGCGCCAGGCAGGCGCGCATCAGCGGCGTCGGGATGATGGACAGGCCGAGCAGGGGACGGTCCAGGGGCCTGTCCCGTGGCAGCAGGGACTCCGCGAGATCATGGTCCGCCGGGAT
>CANJXD010000177.1 GCA_947478535.1 Acetobacteraceae bacterium | reverse complement strand
TGCATCAGCAGGCCGTCGATATAGGGATAGGGGCCGCTGTATCTCGTGACTTCGCGGACCGCCATCGCGCTCATGCAGCGGAAGGAGGAGAGATAGAGGCCGCGGGGCTTGTCCAGCAGCATGTCCGCCACGCCATTGGCGAAGCGGCTGCCGAGGTTGCGCCAGCCCTCATGCTCCTTCTTCGCGTAGCGGGTATAGACCACGTCCCAGCCGCCAAGGCGGGCATGGTCATACAGGCGGATCACTTCCTCCGGCGGGTTCTGCAAATCGTCATCCATGTTGATGACATACGCGCCGCGGGCGTGGCGCAGCCCGGTCATGACCGCGTTGTGCTCGCCGAAATTGCGGGCGTGCTCGATATAGGTCAGCGGCACCGTCGCGCTGCGCTGCAACTGGCGGCAGACATCGCCCGAATTGTCGGGGCTGCCGTCATTGACCAGGATGATCTCGATCCCGCCGACGGGGCGGAGGGCGGACAGCGCCTCCACAAGCCCCCCCACGGTGGTGGCGCCGCGGTAGACCGGGATGACGATCGATAGCCCGACAGGGTGAGTCGGGGCCGGGCGGCCGCTCGCGTCAGTCACGTCATGTCCTCCGTCAGGGCCTGGTCGCGATGACGAGGACGGATCCGCCGGCCGGCATCGGGATGCCGGCGCGCGTGATCCATCGCTCCGTCTCGGACACGGCGTGCAATGTCTTGTCGACCAGCGGCGGAAAATCCGTCACATCGCTGGGGGCGTTGGGGTTGCGATGCAGCACTTTTCGCTGCAGCGCCATCAACGGCAGCAGCAGGCCGTTCCAGTAGCGGGCGGAAACCCGGGTGAAGCCGGCCCGTTCCAGCAGCGCGCGGGCGCCAGGCGCGGTGTAGCGGCGGGCCGTGTGCACGCGGGCATCATGCGCGCTGCGCAGCCATTCGAAGGCCGGCAGGTTCAGCACCACGGTGCCGCCGGGGCGCAGCACGCGGAGCAGTTCCGCCAGGCCGCGCGTTTCCTCGACCCCGGCGTGGCAGATCACGTCGATGCTGACCGCGGCGCCGAAGCAGGCATCCGCGAAGGGCAGGGCATTCGCATCCCCCGCTGCCACCGGCCAGCCGGATTTCTGCATGGCGCGGCGGGCCGCTTCCGGCACGTATTCGAGGCCTACCGCGGCGCGGCCGGGCAGTTCCTGCGCCATGCGGCGCAGGAAGCCACCGGTGCCACAGCCGGCATCGAGGACCGGGCCATCCGCGCCGGGCCGGGCGCGCAGGGCGTCCAGCACCCGGGCATGGGCGGCCCGGAACCACCACATGCCGTCTTCGGCGGCGTCCATCAGGGCGTATTCTGCGGGTTCCACAGACCCGTTTTGACCGCGCAGGGAGGCGAGGGCAAGGCGGGACCGTGCCCGGCGCGGGGCAGAGTTGCCGCATCGGCGCCGCAATGCGGTTGCGCCAAGGCGCCTGGGCGCGGAGGATGCGCCCCGACGATGACCCCAGAGACTTCGCCCCTTCCCGCGCCCAGCGCCGGGCTCGCGGCGCCTCCCCCCGCCACCGCGCTCCGGCCGGCTGGCCCGCTGAGCCCCTCCCTGCCGGCCGCGCGGGTGCGGCTGTTGCGTGTGCTCGCGCTGGTGCCGGCGTTGGCCTTCCTGCTGATGGTGCTGTCGCCGCCGCTGAACCACGATGTGGCGGCCATCCTGAACTTCGCTGAGCGATGGGTCGCGGGCGAGCGGCTGTATCGCGACCTGATCGACGTCAACCCGCCGTTGATCTTCATCCTGACGGCGATCCCGGCGCTGCTGGACCGGATCACGCCGCTGGATGCTGTGCAGGCCCTGCAGGCCTGCGTCCTCGGCTGCTGCCTGCTGGCCTGGCGCTTCTTTAACCGGCTGCGCCAGGGATTCGCGGAAGGTCCGGTGGAAGCTGCGGTGCTGGGGGCGCTGGTGCCGCTGGCCTGCGTGCTGGCGGCCTATGATGTCGGCCAGCGGGAACACCTGATGGCGCTGTTCGCGATGCCCTATGCCGTGCTGGCGGCGCGGCGCATCGAGGGGCTGCGAAAACCTTCGGGCCTTGCGCTCGCGGTGACGCTGGCGGCGACGCTCGGCTTCGCGCTGAAGCCGCATTTCCTGGCGGTGCCCCTCCTGGTGGAAGGCTTCGTGCTCGCCCGCCGCGGCCCCACGGCGCTGCGCGACCCGCTGCCCTGGCTGATGGGGGGGCTCTGGCTGTTCTATCTCGCGATGATCCCGGTACTGTTCCCGGATTATTTCGGCCATGTCGTGCCGCTGGTGATGGATTTCTACCTCGACACCGGCGGACTCGGCTTCTTCGCCGTGCTGTTCACGGACAAGTTCGGCGCCGCCCTCGCGGCCCTGGTGCTGGTGCTGCCGCTGCTGGCCTGGCGGGGGGCGGGGGTGCCGGCGCGGGCGCTGGGTTGTGTCGCGATCGGGGGTGCCGCCTCCGCCTGGGTGCAGCACAAGGGCTGGTCCTACCACATCGTGCCGATGGCGATGGCGACGGCGCTGGCCGGCGGTTGGGCGGCCGCGCGATGGTTCGACCGCGCCTTGCCGGCGGGTCGTGCCCGCGCCGCCGCGCCGCTGCTCGCCATCGCCTGCTGCTTCGCCGTCGGTGCCGTGCATATCCGCGGCGAAAGCCCCTGGCGGCAGATCTGGTATGGCAGCTTCGCCGATGGCCAGGTCGCCACTGTGCTGAAGCGCGAAGTGGCGGGGGAGCGCCTGCTGGTGCTCTCGCCGGATATCTACCCCGTCTATCCCGCGCTGAACTACGCCCGCGCCCGATCGACGCTGCGGACGATGAACCTCTGGCTGCTGATCGGTGCCTATCCCGATTGCCCGGAAGATGCGCCCCGCTACCGCGAGCCCTGGGAAATGTCCCGCCCCGAATTCCTGGTCTATCGCACCGTGGCGGAGGACTTTGCCCGCGCCCCGCCCGGCGGCGTGCTGGTGGCGAAGCGATCCGGCATCCCGCGCTGCGGGGCGGAGGATTTCGACCCCATCGCCTATTTCTCCCGCCATCCCGCCTTCGAGGAGACGTGGCGGCACTACACGCGCATCGTGCACATGGACAACTACCTGCTCTACCTCCGGGAGGAATGATGCCCTACAGCGAGTATGTCGGACGGACGGAGATCCGGGACGACCGCCTGGATTCGCGCCTGCTGCGCGGCTTGGCCGCCACCCTCGGCCGGCCAATGCCCGCGGTGCTGCCGCCGCTGTGGCACTGGATGCTGTTCCAGGATTGGGTGATGCCGGAGGGGATCGGCCCCGATGGCCACCCGAAGCGCGGCGGCTACCTGCCGCCCGTGCATGACCTGCCGCGCCGCATGTGGGCCGGCGGGCGCGTCACCTTCCGCGAGGCGCCGCTGCGGGAGGGTGACGCGGTGCGCCGCACCTCCACCATCCTGAAGGTCGAGCAGAAATCCGGCGGATCTGGCCGCCTTGTCTTCGTGACCGTCCGCCATGTGACGGAAGGCCCCGCCGGCGTGGCGGTGGAGGAGGAGCAGGACCTGGTGTATCGCGGCGCCGAAGGGGCGGCCGTGAAGCCGGCGGACCCCGCGCCGGCCTGGCCGGATGCCGTGGTGGCGACGGTGCTGCCGGACAGCGTGATGCTCTTCCGCTACTCCGCACTGACCGGCAACGGCCACCGCATCCACTACGACCACCCCTATGTCACGGGGGTGGAGGGCTATCCCGGCCTGGTCGTGCACGGCCCCTTGCAGGCGACGCTGATGGCGCATGCGGCGCTGGACCACGCGGCGCCGGGCAGCCGGCTCGCGCGCTTCGCCTATCGCGGCCGCCGCCCCGCCTTCGATGGCCGGCCGCTCGCCGTGCTGCGGCGGGAAAGGGATGGCCAGGTGATGCTGGAGACGCGGGACGATACCGGGGCCACCTGCATGCAGGCGGAAGCCGTGATCGCGCCCGAAGGCCAATCGCTTGCTTGATCGAACACCCACCGCGGCGCGGAGATTACCCGCCCCGCCGCGGTTGCGGCCATCCTCCCCGCCGCGGCTGCGGCTGCCCCTGGCGCAGGATACGATCCGCGGCATCGTGACGGTCGCGGCCGGCTATGCCGTCGTCTCCGGTGCCGATGCGGCGGTGAAATGGGCGTTGCCGGAAGTGGGGGTTGCCGTCGCCATGATCTGGCGCGGCATCTTCGGCATGCTGATGATCGCGCTGCTGGTGCGCGGCCGCGGGCTGATACCGGTGCGCCTGCCGCTGCTGACGCTGCGGTCCCTGCTGCATTGCGGCGTCACCGTCACCTTCTACCTCGCGTGGTTCAACGGTGTGCCGTTGGGGGACAGCTACGCCGTCGGCGCGACGACCCCGCTGGTGATGACGCTGCTGGCCATCCCCCTGCTGGGGGAGAAGGTGGGCTGGCGGCGCTGGACGAGTACGGTGGTGGGCTTCGCCGGCGTCATGGTCATGTTGCAGCCCGGCGGTGACCTCTGGCGCTGGGAAGCGGGCTTGCTGCTGTGTGGCGCCTGCGTGCTGGGGCTGACGCGCATCTGGACGCGGGTGCTGGCGCGCACGGATACGCCGCAGGCCATCGCCTTCGCTTTGCTGGCCTTCCATGTGCCCGTCGGCTTCGCGCTGCTGCCGGTGTTTCCCTATGATGGGCCCATCATCCCGGCCTGGGACATCGCGCTGTGCCTGAGCGTGCTGGGGTTGGCGAATGGCGCCGCGCATTTCCTGTTCTCCCGCGCCTTCGCCATCGCGCCGGTCTCGGTGCTCGCCCCCTATGAATACACCGTGCTGTTCTGGGGCGGGTTGTTCGGCTTCTTCATCTGGTCGGAAATGCCCTCCACCAATACCGCGATCGGCGCCGCCATTGTGATCACGGCGGGCCTCTACAACCTGCACCGCGAACATGTGCGCCGCCGGGCGGAAAACGCCGCCGCGCGGGGGAATGGCTGATGGCGCTTCGCCATGATCTGCGGCGCGGCGTGGTGTTGATGCTGCTGGCCTGCGCGCTGTTCTCCTTCATGTCCGTGCTGGTGAAGGACCTGACGGAGCGTGTGCCGTTCCAGCAGCAGATGTTCTTCCGCGCCGCCTTCGCCCTGCCGGTGGTGATGCTGATCGTGCTGCGGCGCACCGGCTTCACCAGCGGCTTTGTCGCCGTGCTGCGCACGAAACGCTTCCCCGGCCACCTGATGCGTGCGCTGACCGGGCTTTGCGCCACCGGCTGTTCCTTCTACGCGCTCGGCCTGCTGCCGATGGCGGAACACCAGGCGCTGACGAACACGACGCCGCTGTTCGTCACCATGCTGTCCATCCCCTTCCTCGGCGAGAAGGTGGGCATCCACCGCGCCGGCGCGGTGGTGGCGGGCTTCATCGGCATCGTCATCATCGCGCTCGGCCAGGGCGCCTTCACCGGGGATTTCGGCGGCGCCGCGCGCAGCGGGCTGATTGCCGCCGTGCTGCATGGCGGGTTTTCCGCGGTGACGACGCTGATGGTGCGATCGCTCTCCGCCACCGAGGCTTCGACCACCATCGTCATGTGGCAATCCCTGCTGATGACGGGGGTGACGGCGACGATGCTGCCCTTCGTCTGGATCACACCCTCCGCCACGGACCTCGCGCTGCTGATCACGGTGGGGTTGATCGGCGGCCTGGCGCAGACGCTGCTGACGGAAGCCTGGGCGAGCGCGCAGGTCTCGGCCATCGCGCCCTATTCCTACTCGTCCCTGGTCTGGGCGGTACTGTTCGGCTGGGTGTTCTTCGGCAATGTGCCGGGCTTCTTCACCTTGGCGGGCGCTGCCATGATCGTGGCAGCGAGTCTCTACATCATGCATCGCGAATTGCTGCGCGGGCGGAGGAAGACATGATGGCCCTTCGAAAAGGTCGAGACCTGCGGCCCAAAGGGCCGAGTGCCAATTGGGGCGCCGCGACATGTGTCGCGAAGCCAAGGCCCGCGGATGCGGCCCGCCAGGCGTCCAGGGACCATGCACCATGAGCATTCCCTTTCTGCGTGATGATCCGGCCGAGGTCGGCGTCGTGCAGCAGGTGGCGCCGGGGGTGCGGCGCATCCTCTGCGGCAATCCCGGACCCTTCACCTGGCGCGGCACGAATTGCTGGATCATTGGCCGCGGGCGCGTCGCGGTGCTGGACCCCGGGCCGGCGGATGCCGTGCAATGCGAGGCGATCCTGCGCGCCACGGCGGGGGAGACGATCAGCCATATCCTGGTCAGCCACACGCATCGGGACCATTCCCCCGGCGTCGCAGCCCTGGCCGCCGCGACCGGCGCGCCCGCCGCCGGCTTCGGCCCGCATTTGACGCCGCCCGAGCAGGGCGGGGAGGGGGGCGACCATGATTTCCGCCCCGATATCACCCTGCCCGATGGCGCCGTGCTGGAAGGCGATGACTGGCGCGTGACGGCGCTGCATACGCCCGGCCATTGCGCCAACCATCTGTGCTTCGCGCTGGAGGATGAGCACGGCGCGGGCACGCTGTTCAGCGCGGACCATGTGATGAGTTGGTCCACCAGTGTCGTCAGCCCGCCCGATGGCGACATGGCGGACTACATGGCATCCCTCGGCCGGCTCGCGGCGCGGGGCCATGACCTCTACCTGCCGGGCCACGGCCCGCCCTTGCCGAACCCCGCGCCCTTCATCGCCGCACTGGCCGCGCATCGGCTGGAGCGGGAGCAGAGGGTGCTGGAGGCGCTGCGCGCGGCGCGGCGCGCCACGGCGCTCGATCTCGTGCCGGCCGCCTATGGCCCGACGCTGGAACAGCGGCTGATCCCGGCCGCCGCGCGCAGCCTGCTCGCGCATCTGATCAAGCTGGCGGCGGAAGGCGAAGCGGCGCGGGACGGGGAGTGGTTCGAGGCCCGCTGATGCTGCCCTATTCGTCGCTCAGGCGATTGTCGTTGCCCTTGTAGACGATCTTCGGCCGGGCAGCGCGCGCTTCGGCCGGCGTCGCGTGCCAGGCCTCGAATTCGTCGATGATGCGGACGGTGATGTTGGCGAGCTTGGCGGCCCGCGCCTTGCCCAGCGAATACCAGCCGAGGCCTTCCAATTCGCCAGAGCCCTTGATCTCCCCGGTCAGGGCGGCGGCGGGGGCGGTCAGGAAGCGGGCATTGAAGCGCATCGGTCGCGTCGTCGGCGTGACGGCCCGGCAAAGATACTCCAGTCCGCCGAGGTCCGGCAGCAGCTTCGAGCCCTTCCGCTGCCCGATCACCAGCCCCGTTTCCTCGAACAATTCACGGATCGCCGCGACGCCAAGGGCGCGGGCGAGGGAGGGGGGGGCGCGATGGGCGAGGGTGGCCAGCGTGGCCGGCTTCAGCTCCGCCAGCACCTTCACGCCATGGTCGGCGCGATCGACGCGGCCGCCCGGGAAGACCAGCACGCTCGGCATGAACTTGTGCTTGGGGTGGCGCATGCCCATCAGCAGCTCCGGCCCTTCCGCCGCTTCCCGCCAGACCAGCAGGCTGGCGGCGTGGCGGGGCTTCACGGCATGCGGCTTGCGCGACCGGGCCCGCGTTCCCTCGGCATCCGCGCCGCCAGGATTGTCGGCGGTCGGGTCCTGCGGCTTCGGGTCAGTCAAGGTTCATCCCCTTCGAGGCGAGCCAGGCGCGGAAATTCGCGCGCTCCGGCACGGAAAGCTGGCGGGCCGCATTCTCGCTCCAGCGGCAGCCCTCGGGCTTCGGGCCATGCACCTCCGGGTAGCGCGGCTTGCCCGGCGGGCGGAGCGCGTCATAGGCCGGCAAGGCGGCGGCGAGGCCGCTATCGTCATAGGTTTCGCGATGCACGATGACGGTAGGCGGCAGGCGTGGCGAGACGGTATTGCCCGGGATGGGAAAGCCCAGCGTCAGCCCCGCCACGGGGAAGACGCCATCGGGCAGGCCGAACAGCCGCGCGACGAGGTCGAGGTTATTGCGGACATAGCTGATCGGGCAGGTGCCGAGCCCCACCGCATCCGCCGCCATGATGCAGAACCCCAGGGCGAGGGCGGCATCGGCGCTGGCATTGAGGAAGGTATCGACGCTGTCATTGGCATGGACGCGGCCCTGCGTCGCGCAGACCTGCCGGCCGCGCCGGATATCCCCGCAGAAGATCAGCAGGATGGGCGCTTCCTTGATCCAGGGCATGGTGCCGATGGCATCGGCGATGGCGCCGATCTTCGCGGCATCGCGCGTCACCAGGATGGAATATTGCTGCAGGTCGGATTTCGCCGGCGCCGACTGTGCCCCGGCCAGCACCGTATCCAGCAACGAGTCGGAGACCGGATCAGGCGTGTAGCGGCGCGTGACGCGGCGGGCGAGCAGCGCGGCCAAGCCGGGGCTGATCTCGCCGGGGCTGATCGTGGCGGGGGGGAAGGGCAGCGCGCCGTAGCGCGCGCGGATCAGGGCTTCGGCATCCATGGCGCGCAGGGTGGCACCCCGTCAGTGTTTCGCCCAGGGGTCGTAGGTGCCGAAGTTCCAGAGATTGCCCTCGGGGTCGCGGCAGGACCAGGCGCGGCCGCCATAATCCTCGTCGCGCGGGCCGATCACGCCCTCCGCCCCCAGCGCCGTGGCGCGCGCTGCCAGGGCATCGACATCGGCGACGATGATGTAGGGGCTTTGCGTCGGCGCACCCAGCTTGCGCGCCGTGCTTTGCAGCGCGCCGAAGGCATCGTCGCGATCCGACCCCAGCATGATCATCGCCTGCCCCAGCACGAGTTCGGCATGGGCGATGCCGCCATCCCCATCGGGATAGACGGCATGGCGGCTGAAGCCGAAGGCAGCGCAGAGCCATTCGATCATGGCCGGTGCGTCATGGCAGCGGAAGGTCGGGATGATGGTCGCGGACATCGCTGGCTCTCCTTGCTTCAATGTGGGCTGCGGACCACCCAGGCATCCGCCACCGTGACACCTTCACCGGGCCTGCCGATGATCAGCGGGTTGATCTCCGCCTCCGCCACGCCGTCCAGCGCCGCGAGGCGGGAGACGGCGACGATGGCCTCGGCGAGCGCCGCGACATCCCCCTTCGGCAGGTTGCGCCAGCCCGTGATGGGCTTCATGGCGCGCACTTCCGCGATCATCGCATGGGCTTCCGCCAGCGAGACGGGTGCGAGGCGCAAGGTGATGTCCCGGTGCAGTTCGGACAGCACGCCGCCGGCGCCGAGCAGCACCACCGGCCCCACTTCCGGGTCGCGCCGGAAGCCCAGGATGGCTTCCGCCAGACCCTTCGCCATGGGCTGCACGAGAAGCCCGGTGATGCGTGCCTCCGGCGCCGCGGCGGCGACGCGGGCCCGCATCGCGATGGCGGCATCCCGGAGCGCCGCCGCATCGGCGATGTGCAGAGCGACGCCACCGACTTCCGTCTTGTGGGCGAGATCGGGCGAGAGGATCTTCAGCGCGACGGGATAGCGTAGCCCGTCCGGTGGCGTGTCGTCCCGCATCACCTGGCTATCCGAGGCGAGGCCGAGCGCCGCGAAAATGGCGCGGGAGGAGGCCTCGTCGGGGGCCTCCGGCAGCGCGATGGCGGGCGGTGCGAGGGCTTCCGGCGCCGAGGGCGCGCGCCAGTCGCAGAAGGCGCGGATCGCATCGGCGGCGCCTTCCGGCGTGCGGAAGGCGGCGATGCCGGCTTCCGCCAGCATGCGCAGCGAGGCTTCCGCCTGCGGGGCGAGGAAGGCGGCGATGGGCTTGCCCGGCAGCTTCGCGGCTTCCACCACCCCGCCCACCGCATCCTTCGGACGGAACTGCGCGGAGGAGCCGACGACAACGAGGGCGAGGTCCGTATCCTCGGCCGCGCGCAGCCCGGCGAGGCCCGCCATGACGCGGTCCGGCCTGGTGCCGGCCAGCGTCATGTCCAGCAGCCGCGCATGGTGCGGCAGCGACGCGGCTTCGAGCATGGCACTGGCAACGGCGTCCGGCTACTTCGCCTCGATCCCCAGCACGCCGAGCGCATCGACGGCGAGCGCGCCACCGCCGCCGGTCGTCGTCATCACGCCGACGGCGCGGTGGCTGCGCGCGGGCGGCCGGCGCCCAGCGACGAGCAGCGGCAATTCCAGCAACGCCTCCAGCATCGTGACCCGCAGAATGCCATGGGCGCGGAAGAAGGCGTCCGCCGCCGCATCGCTGCCGGCGAGCGCGCCGGTATGGCTGGTGGCAAGCTCCGCGCCAAAGGGGCTGCGGCCGAGCTTGAGCGCGATGATCGGCTTGCCCAGCGCATGGGCTTTCGCGGCCGCGGCGG
>CANJXD010000176.1 GCA_947478535.1 Acetobacteraceae bacterium | reverse complement strand
GTTCCACCACCATCTGCGTGGCGATGCCGGCATGGTCCGTGCCCGGCTGCCACAGCGCGTCCCGCCCCTGCATCCGGCGCCAGCGCGTCAGCATATCCTGCACCGACATGGTCAGCGCGTGGCCGATATGCAGGCTGCCCGTGACGTTGGGCGGCGGGATCATGATGGTGAAGGGCTTTCGCGGCGATACCGGATCGCAGGCGAAGGCGCCGGAACGCTCCCAGCCTTCATACAGGCGCGGTTCAACGGCGGCGGGATCGAAGGTCTTGTCGAGCATGGCGCATCCCTCCCCCGGCAGGCCGCCCGCCGTCAAGGCCCGACAGCGTCCAGCAGGCAGCGGCTTGCCAGCAACCGTGCCCCCGCCGCATAGCTGCGGAAAGCCAGATCGGAGGAAGCGCCATGACGATCACCCGACGCCGCGCCCTGCTCGCCAGCCTCGGCGCCGCCAACCTTGGCAACGCCGGCCTCGCGACTCCGGCCCTGGCCCAGGTGCCCTGGCCGAACCAGCCCATCCGCATCATCGTCCCCTTCCCGCCCGGCGGGTCGATGGACACCATCACGCGGCTGCTCCAGCCGCATCTCGCGGCGCAGCTCGGCCAATCCGTGGTGATCGAGAACCGCCCCGGCGCGTCCGGCGCCCTCGGCACCGCCGTCGGCGCCCGCGCCGCGCCGGATGGCAATACCTGGGTGATGGTGTTCGACAGCCACACCGTGAACCCCAGCTTCATCCCCAATCTCGGCTTCGACCCGAAGCGGGACCTGCAGCCCGTGATGCAGGTGGGCGCAGCGCCCATGCTCATCACCACGCATCGCGCCCGGCCGTGGCAGTCCCTCGGCGAGGTGATCGCGGAGGCACGGCGCCGGCCGGATACCATCACCTATGGCTCCATCGGCGTCGGCAGCCTGGCGCATCTGACGATGTCCCGCCTGCAACAACTGGCCGGCGTGACCATGGTGCATGTCCCCTATCGCGGCGGCGGGCCGATGAGCGCGGCGGCGGCGGCGGGGGAGCTGGACATGCCGGTGGCGAGCCATGCCGGGCTCGGCGGGCAGGTCGGCGTGACGCTGCGGCCGCTGGCGCAGACCGGCGCCCGCCGGTCCTCCCTGTTCCCGGACCTGCCGACGGTGGCCGAAGCGGGCGTGCCGGGGATCGATGCGCTGGCCTGGTGGGGCATGCTCGCCCCCGCCCGCGTGCCGGCGCCGATCGTGGCGCGGATGCATGCGGGGCTGACCACGGCGCTCGCCGTGCCGGAAGTCCGCGCCCGGCTGACCGGGCCTATGGGGGTGGAGGTGGTGGGCAACAGCCCCGAGGAATTCGGCGCCTTCATCGACCGCCAGATGGACACCTGGGCCGGCGTGATCCGCGACAACAACATCCGGCCGGAGTAGCTGGGCGGGCGGGCGCGCGGACCCTGCTAGGGCAGGGCGCGCCCGACCACGCGCTCGATCTCGACGCGCACAGCGCGTTCCACCAGCGGCGGCAGGTGCTGGTCGAGCCACGCCTTGAGCAGCGGGCGCAATTCCTCCCGCACCAGATCCTCGATGCTCGGCCCGCCGCGATAGACCGGCGCCTGCCGTTCCGCGGCGACACTCCGCAGCAACTGGCTGAGTGCAGCGGTGGTGGCCGCGGCGACGGCGGGGGCGACGAGGCCCTCCGCAGGCAACTCCGCTGGCATCGGGGACGGGGTGGGCGCGGGTAGCGGGCCGGCCGAGGGCATCATCATCGGCGCCATCATCACAGGCGCTGCAAGCGGCGGGGCCAACGGCGGGGGGGTCACCGGCTCCGGCTCTGGCTCTGGCTCCGGCGAGATGGCCACCGACACGCGGGGCGCCACGGGCTCCGGGCTCGCCACCATCATCGCCTCCGTCAGTTCCAGCGGTTCCGGCGGCGGGGCGCCGCGCAACTCGGCCGGTGAAGGCGGCGGCTCATCCTCGTTCAGGATGCGCCGGATGGAGGCCAGGATATCGTCCATGGCCGGATCGCCGCCGCCAGCGCCAGCGGGGCCACCCGGCTTCGGGGGAAGACCACCGCTCATCGCTCAGCGCTCCGCGGCGTTGGAATAATCGCCGAAGCCAACCCAGCGGTTCCGGACCTCGCGGTAATAGGCCTCCATGTCATAGGCCTGGACCGGCAGGTTCAGGTCCCGCGCCGTGAGCCGCCCGAGCGAGGAGGCGACGGAGTGGGAGGCGGTGATCACATTCGCCAGCGCGCGCACGAGGCTGACGCGGGCATTCAGCAATTCCTGCTCGGCATTCAGCACATCGAGCGTGGTGCGGCTGCCGACGATGGCCTCGCGCTGCACGCCATCGAGGGCGATCTCGGCGGCGCGGATCTGGGCGCGCACGCTCTCCACCTGGGCACGGGCGGAATTCAGGGTCTCCCAAGCCTGGGTCGCCTGCTGGACGGCGGCCCGGCGCTGGTCTTCCACCACCTGGCGGGCCTGCTGCGCGCTCTGCCGCGCCTGGCGGACCAGGGCGTGTTCGCCACCACCCTGGAACAGCGGCACCGTGAGATTCGCCGTCAGCTGCGTCGCATTGGTGCGGACGTCGGAGGTGGTGGCGGAGCTGTCATTGCGGAAGGTGGCGCCAGTGACGCTGACCTGCGGCATGAGGGAGGAGAAGTTCACATCCACCAAATCCCGCGCCGCGGCTTCGTCGAACAGCGCGGCGACCACGTTCGGGTTGTTCTGGGACGCCGTCGCCGCGGCATCGCGCACATTGGCCACCGGCACGCGCAGCGGCTGCGGCGCCACCAGACGTTCCGGCGGCTGGCCGACCAGGCGGGTGAAGGTGGCGCGCGCCTGCTGCAGGCGGCCTTCCGAATCGGCGCGGGCGGCACGCGCACCGGCGAGCCGGCTTTCCGCCTGCGCCACGTCGGTGCGGGTGATTTCACCCACCCGGAAACGCTCATTGGTGGCCTGGAGCTGGCGGGACAGCACCTGTTCGTTGTTCGTGTTCAGCCGCACTTCTTCCTGCTGCTGGATCACGGAGACGTAGGAGTTGATGGTATCCTGCAGCACCTGCTGTTCGGTCGCGATCAGGCGGGCGCGCTGCGCCAGCACCTGGTTTTCCGCCCGGCGCGTGGAGGCGGTGGTGCGCCCACCGCGATAGATCGGCTGCGTCACCGAGGCCTGCTGGGAGAGCACGTCGCGCGACTTCCAGCGCTGCGTGATTCGATCCCCGCTATTGACCGAGGCCGTGGTCTGGCCGGCGCTGGCCGTCATCTGCACCGTCGGCCGCCAGCCCGCGAGCGCCTGCGGCACGTTTTCATCCACCGCGCGAAGCTGGGCGCGGGCGGATTGCAGGGTGGGGTTGTTCGAATAGGCCAGCGACAGCGCGTCCTGCAGCGACTGCGACGCGGCCGGTCGCGCCGAGGCCAGGATGGCGGGCGGCGCGAGCAACAGGGCGGTCAGCAGAAGCGTCGGTCGGGTCAACGTCATGGTCTGGCGGCTCCTGGGTCCCGCGCAGCATAGCGGGTCCGATGCTGGATCAAAGCCTCATCGCTCAGTGATCGGCGGACTGTCCCGGCCGCCTCACCGCGCGACGAGCGTTCAGAACACGAAGGCAGGCGCGGGCTGGAAGGCGGGCAGCGCGCGGGTGGCGCAGTCAAAGGCATCCACCACGCTGAAGCTGCCGCCAGCCCGGGTGCCGACCACGGCGCGGGCGCCGGTGCCGCGCCGCGTGCCGGCCAGAACCGTCACCAGCCGGCCACCTTCGGCGAGCTGGGCGCTGATCGGGGCGGGAATTGCCGGGATCTCGCCCTCGATCAGGATAGCGTCATAGGGCGCGCCGGCGGCATGGCCGGCGGTGACCGGGCCTTCGACCACCGTCACCGAACCGGCTGGCAGCACGCTGGGCAGCACGCGCCGCGCGATCGCGACCAGCCCCGCATCATCGTCCAGCGCGGTGACGCGAGCGCCGGCACGGGCCGCGACCGCGGCCCCGTAGCCGCTGCCGGCGGCGACGACCAGAAGCCGGTCTCCATCCCGCAAGCCCAGCAATTGCAGTAGCTTGGCGATCATCATTGGCTGGATCAGCACCCGCCCGCCAGGCAGGGCCACATCGTCATCCGCATGGGCACGCGAAGCGAGCGCCGCCGGCAGGAAGGCATCGCGCGGCAGGTCCAGCATCGCCGCAATGATCCGCGGATCGGTGACCTTGTTCGGGCGCAACTGCCCATCGACCATGAAACGCCGGGATTCGAGGGCGAACCCCCCCGGCGAGATCGGCGCAGCTTCCAGTTCCATCATCGCGGCCTCATGCATCGCGGCGGTTATAGGAGTGTGCGCCGCAGCGGCCAAGCCGAGACGATGACAGGCCGTTGCTCGTATCCTCTCCCGCCCCGTTCCAGCCGCCTTGGACGCTTGACCGGCGGGCGCGCCTGCCGGATATGGGGGGCCGCCTTCGGGCGCACGCGGGGCCGCGTGGCAGAGTGGTGATGCACCGGACTGCAAATCATAACGCAAGCATTACCGTTATAGGGAATGGCCCCTAATCCGTAGCTTACAATGGAGGATATTCCTCGGTTTTTACTCGTGCCCTAAAGGGTTCAGGCGCATCGGATAGTGTGGCAGTGCCACGAAAGGGGCTCGATGCCACATATTGATGTGGCTCCTGTTCCCTAATCGGCACCATTCGGGCGCAGAAGTGGATAGCCAACCGTTAGTCTCCGGCCTCGCTGTCGAATTCTCCCAGGCAATAGTCTTGCAGACCAGCCATGAGATGATCGACGTGCAGCGGCCCGTCCGAAGGGCCAGGAGGTTATCTGTTCGTTCACCTACAGCATTGATTCCCCCGCAAACTCAAGGGGAGAAAGGTCGCGTTACTATGGCTGCTGACATCAACGGACTCACGCAGTCCTTGAAGATCCTCCAAGGAGCTTTCACGACGCCACCTGAGACACCCACCATCATCCTTCTGTTGACTCTTGCTGGCCGCCCCGATGGCACGGCCAGCATGAAGGAATTGCGACAGGAGATCGGCCTGGGCTCGTCCTCCATGACCCGGCAGATCGGCCTGCTGGGCATGAACGGCTACCGCAACGGGCCGAACCAGTCCGATATCGCTGGCATCGGTCTTGTCCAGAGTTGGGAAGATCCCGTGGACCGCCGCGAGAAGCTCGTTCGACTTACCCCCGTTGGGGAGGCGCTGGTCGCAAAGGCCCTCCACCCCCTGAAGCTGAACAAATCCGCAGGCACCTGACGCCAATCCCGAAAAGGCTGGTTTCCCCGTCCCTGCACCTGGGAGCGGCAAGGCCCGAAGGCCCTCCACGATGATCTACTGACGCCTCGTGCTGGCGGCAGGCGCCCTCGACGCCACGGCTGCCTGACGCTATGTAGGTCGAGGTGGACGGGTGGCCGATTGGTTAGGCTCAGGACTGCAAATCCTGCCAGCCGGGTTCGATTCCCGGCCCGTCCTCCACCCCCGCCCCAATCCCCTGCACATCTGACCAATCCCCTGCACCACGCGCCCCGCGCCACAACCCCATAGTGGCGCCACGTTGTGTGGCACGGGGGTGGTGGTGGCGTGGCACACCCCATGAAATCAACGGGTTGCCCCCCCTGCGTGGACTGCAAATCCGAGAATGCCGGTTCGATTCCGGCCGCGGCCTTTCCCGCCCCCGACTTCTTCCCAACCGCCCATGCACCTCTCGCATGACCGCCTGCCGGCAATGTTTTTTCGGAATGCGCACCGGAGGGGCTTCACCGACCCGCTCACCATCGCTATAAGCCGCCGCCTTGGCTGATCCGGCGTGGCGCAGCGGTAGCGCAGCGGACTGTTAATCCGTTGGTCGTAGGTTCGAATCCTACCGCCGGAGCCAAACTCCCCAGATTTATGCGGCCTGCAGCGCGACATTCGCCAATCCATCAGGCGAATTGGGGTCTTCGCGCTTTCGCGCGACACTAGAATGTTTGATAAAACTCCATGCGAATTGGAGAATGTTTTTCCAAATTCTGCACCATTCATAGCCCGGAAGCCATTTCATGTTGCATTGCAGCACGAACGCGCCCAAGGCTTGGGGCGCACCCTTGGGAACGCACGATGCCTGACATGATGGTCGTCCAGCGCCGGGATTACCGCCTGCATGCTGTGGAAGTGATCGACCGCGGCAGGTCCGGTTTCATCGTGACCGTGCACCCCCCCGCCAATCGCGGCCAGCCCTGGCAGGTGATCCCGGAATTTCCGGGCTCGACGCTGGGGGATACGCTGAACAAGGCGAAGGCGGAAATCGATGTCGTGATGGGCCCGAAGCGCCCGCCGCCGCCGCGCGGCTACGCCCGCTACTGAATCGCGCAGGCCCAGCCCCGCTTCAGACGTTCCGGCTTAGGCGTTCTCCGCCGTCAGCAACCGCCGCAGGCGTCGGCGCAGCGCGCGCGGGTCGGACACCACCGGGCCATCGCCCCTTTGGTCGCCCGCCACCAACCGCCGCCAGCGCCCCGCTTCCGTCCGCTCCCACAACCCGCCGCTGGCATCGGCGCGAAAATCCAGCGCCGCGTCATCGCCAAGGATCGTCTCACCACGCACCGTCGCGCGCAGACCCCCCCGCGGGTCAGGCCGGACGGTGATCGTCGCGATCCCCTCGAACATTGTTGGCTCCCCCAGTTCCGGCCTATTGCCGCCCGCCATCCGCCGTCACCCGCATCGTCGTTCCGCCGACGGCCAAGCCGGCCACCTACTCAAGACGTATACGGGGCACCAAACATGCGTAGTTCGCAATATCTCTGAGTGGAATTCCGCACGCCCCAGGTGGAATTTCATGGAAATGCCCAGCAATTCGTGGGCATCAGCTTTCCACGACGAGTTGCATCCGCCCGGCCGCGTAGCGGGAGACGGTAACGTCCACCACCTCCCCCACGGGATCGACATTGATCGCCTCCGTGACCAGCACCGGGCGGCTGCGCGCCTGTTCCAGCAACTCCGCCTCCTCCGCCGAGGGCATCCGGGCGGTCACGCGCGTGACCTGGCGCCGGTAATCCGGCACGCCGCAGGCCTCGAGCGCCGCGGTGATGGAGGGGTTGTCCGCCAACAGCGCCGGCATCCGCCCGAAGCGATGGGCGGGGAAATGATGCGTGCCGATCAGCAATGGCCGCCCATCGGCGAGGGACAGGCGTTCCACCACCACCATTGGCCGGCCCCGCCGGATGCCGAGTTGCTCCGCCAGCCCTGCCTCCGCCACCATGGTCGCCACCCGAAGGATCCTCCCCGCGGGTTCGCGATTCTGCCGGCGGATCAACTCGGAGAAGCGGGTGCGCGGACCCAGCTTGTAGTCCAGCACATCCTCCGCCACGAAGCTGCCGCGCCCCTGCTCGATGCGCACCAGGCCGCGGCCTTCCAGTTCCTCCATCGCGCGGCGAACGGTATGGCGGTTCACGCCGAAGACGGCGGAAAGCTCGGCCTCGGTCGGCAGCCGCTCGCCGGGGCGATGCGCGCCACCGGCGATGTCCTTCTCCAGCCGCTGCGCGATCTGGCGCCAGAGGGAAATGCCTTCCCCCCGCGAAAGGCGCCCACCCTGTGAACGGCCCCCAGTGCTCGCCTCCCCCGGTGCGCTTGTCATCGGACCTTCATGCCTGAATGTCTTCCCCCGGGTTATGCGTTGATGATATCCAGATGGCTGCCTAGTCGTCTAGATGAATATCATTGCCGCAGGACATCGATGCAACCGACCGAATCGGTCCCGGAACCCCGGCGACGCTGGATGGGAATCCTCGCCCGCGCCGCGGCCGCCGAGATCGCACACCTTCTGGAAGCCCTGCCCCCGCCGCCCGTCCATCGCCGGCTGCGCGAGCCGGAGACCGGGTTGGTGATGGTGCGCGGCCGCGCCGGCGGCGATGGCGCTGCCTTCAACCTCGGCGAGATGACGGCCACGCGCTGCACCGTGCGCCTCGCGGATGGCACGATCGGCCACGCCCATGTCGCGGGGCGGGATGGCGAACAGGCCGAACTCGCCGCGCTGATCGATGCGCTGATGCAGGATGCAGGCTGGCATGACGCGCTGGAATCCGCCGTGATCGCGCCCTTGGCCACGGTCCAGCAGGCGGCGCGAGACGCCACCGCCCGCCGCGCCGCCGCGACGCGGGTCGAATTCTTCACCATGACGCAGATGCGCTGATGAACCAGACCCAGGCTGCCACCCCCGTCCTGATCGCCAGCGCCCTGACTCCCGGCTTCGATGATCCCGTGCTGGATGCCCAGGCCTGTTTCCGCGCCGTGCTGGATGCGATGAGCCGCCCCGGGCGCCTCCTCCGCCTCGCCGTGCCGCCGGAGCCCCCGTCCGGCCTTTCTCCCGCCGCCGCGGCGGTGCTGCTGACACTCGCCGATGCCGATACGCCGCTCCGCCTCGCCGCCGGCCCCGTCGCCGAGGCCTGGGCTCGCTTCCATTGCGGCGCCCCGCCGGCCGAGGCCGCAGAGGCCCTGTTCGTGCTGGATGCCGAAGCCCGGATCGCCGCGCTGCACCCCGGGACCGACGAGGAACCGGAAACCGGTGCCACACTCATCCTGGAGGTGGCCGGCTTCCTGGAGGGAGCTGACGTGGCCGAGGGCACGGGCTGGCGCCTGACCGGGCCGGGGATCGAGTGCGAGCATCGCCTCGCCGTCATCGGCGCACCGCCCGGCTTCCTTGGGGCCGATTTCCTCGCGGATTGGGCGGCGAATGGCGCGCGCTATCCCCGCGGCGTCGACGTCATCCTCTGCGCCGGGGACAGCATCGCCGCACTTCCCCGCACCACCCGTATCAAGGCGCTTTGAGATGTATGTCGCGACCAAGGGCGGGGAGCAGGCGATCGGTGCCGCCCATGCCTGGCTGGCGGCGGTACGGCGCGGCAATCCCGCGACGCCGGAACTCTCGACCGCGCAGGTCGAGGAACAATTGAGCCTCGCGGTGGATCGGGTGATGGCGGAAGGCTCCTGCCATGACCGGGGGCTCGCCGCGCTGGCGGTGAAGCAGGCGCGGGGCGACCTGATCGAGGCCGCCTTCCTGCTGCGGGCCTATCGCACCACCCTGCCCCGCTTCGGCGCCAGCGAGCCCATCGATACCGCGGCGATGCTGCTGCACCGCCGCGTCAGCGCCACCTACAAGGACCTGCCCGGCGGCCAGGTGCTGGGCCCGACCTTCGACTACACCCACCGCCTGTTGGATTTTCGCCTCGCCGCCGAAGGCGCCGCGCCGCAAGCCCCCCCGGAAGCGGAGCTCGACGCCACGCCCGCCCCGCGGGTGACGGAGTTGCTGGCGCGGGAGGGGCTGATGCAGCGCGAATCCGCCGACACCGCCGAACCCGGCGACCTCACCCGCCAGCCCCTGTCCTTCCCCGCCAACAGGGCGCTGCGCCTGCAGGCGCTGGCCCGGGGGGATGAGGGGTTCCTGCTGTCGCTCGGCTATTCGACCCAGCGCGGCTACGGCAACAGCCACCCCTTCGTCGGCGAAATCCGCATGGGCGAGGTCACCGTCGAATTCGTGCCGGAGTCGCTGGGCTTCCCCGTCGAACTCGGAGAGATCACCGTCACGGAATGCCAGATGGTGAACCAGTTCAAGGGTTCGCTCAGCGAGCCGCCGCAATTCACCCGCGGCTACGGCCTCGTCTTCGGGCATGGGGAGCGCAAGGCGATGTCCATGGCCCTGGTGGATCGCGCGCTGCGCGCCGCCGAACTGGGCGAGGAATCCGGCGCCCCGGCGCAGCAGCAGGAATTCGTGCTGTCCCACTGCGACAATGTGGAAGCCACCGGCTTCGTCGAGCATCTGAAATTGCCGCACTACGTCGACTTCCAATCGGAGCTGGAAAGCGTCCGCAGCATGCGTGCCGCGGCCGGAGGCAAGGCATGAACTACGATCCCGCCCGATCGCCGGAAGACGCAGCCGGCGAACATCCCAGGCATGAATCGGCCGCGCAGAATGGTGGCTACAACTTCGCCTATCTCGATGAGAGCACGAAGCGGATGATCCGCCGCGCGCTTCTCAAGGCCGTGGCGATCCCCGGCCACCAGGTGCCCTTCGGGTCGCGGGAGATGCCGCTGCCCTCTGGCTGGGGCACGGGCGGCATCCAGGTGACGGCCTCCATCCTCGGCCCGCAGGACGTGCTGAAGGTGATCGACCAGGGGGCGGATGACACGACGAACGCCGTCTCGATCCGCGGCTTCTTCCGCCGCGTCGCCGGCATCGCCACGACGGAGAGAACGGCCGAGGCGACGATCATCCAGACCCGCCACCGCATCCCC
>CANJXD010000175.1 GCA_947478535.1 Acetobacteraceae bacterium | reverse complement strand
GGGGCGGATGGGCGTTGAAAACGGGTCAAAAAGCAAGAGGGGCAGGTCCCTGCGGACCTGCCCCCCTGATAAACCAGCCATGCAGGCCGGGCGAGACGCCCGGTCCGCCGGGCGTCAGCGCTTGGAGAACTGGAAGGAACGTCGGGCCTTGGCCTTGCCGTACTTCTTGCGCTCGACCACGCGGCTGTCGCGCGTCAGGAAGCCGGCCTTCTTCAGGATGCCGCGCAGGCCCGGCTCGTAGTAGGTGAGCGCGCGGGAGATGCCGTGGCGCAGCGCGCCGGCCTGGCCGGAGAGACCGCCGCCATTCACCGTCGCGAAGACGTCGAACTGCTGGTAGCGGTCGGCGACCAGGAAGGGCTGGTTGATCAGCATCCGCAGCACGGGGCGCGCGAAATACTTGACCGAGGTGCGGCCGTTGATCTCGATGTTGCCCTTGCCGGGCTTCACCCAGACGCGGGCAATGGCGTTTTTGCGGCGGCCGGTGGCGTAGGAACGGCCGAGCGCGTCACGCTTCGGCTCGACAGGCGCGGCAACGGTGATGGCGGCGGGGCCACCAGCGGCGTTGACGAGGTCCTTGAGTTCGGCCAGCGAGCCGCCGGTACGGGGGGTATCGCTCATCTCAGGCAACCTTCTTCGCCGGGCCGCTGGCCACGTTCTTGCGGTTCAGCGCGCCGACATCGAGCGCGGCCGGGGTGTTGCCGGCATGGGGATGCTCGGGGCCGGCATAGACGTGCAGGTTGCGCATCTGGGCGCGGCCGAGCGGGCCACGCGTGATCATGCGCTCCACCGCCTTCTCGATCACCCGCTCCGGGTGCGGGCTGGCCAGGCGTTCGCCCAGCGTGCGGCCCTTGATGCCGCCAGCGTAGCCGGTGTGCCAGTAGAAGACGGACTGCTCCGCCTTGTTGCCGGTGACCTTCACCTTCTTCGCGTTGATGATGACGACGTGGTCGCCACAATCGACATGCGGGGTGAAGGTGGGCTTGTGCTTGCCGCGGAGGCGGTTGGCGACGAGGGTCGCGAGGCGGCCGAGCACGAGGCCCTCCGCATCGATCAGGACCCAGCCCTTGGAGACCTCCGCAGGCTTGATCGAGGTTGTTTGGCGCGTGAGCATGGTTTTCGTCAGGTATCCGGTGTGAACGTGGCCGGGCTTATCGGGGGGGAAGGGCGGAAAGTCAAGCCAAAGTGTGGGTTTTGGCGTGGCGGTACTATGATACCACCAATGTCACGGCCTCACCCCCGGCCCATTATCAGGCGCCTCGATCCAGGGCATACGGGGTGGGAGACCCCGGAGGATCATCGACAATGACTGGGAAGCCCCACGGCCTTGGCCGAAATGCGTCGAATTACGGTGACCCCGCCTTCGCGCTGTATCTCCGCCGGTCCTTCGCCAAGTCGATGGGCTATTCCCAGGCGATGCTGGACAAGCCCGTCGTCGGCATCGCCGACACGGCCAGCGACTACAACAACTGCCACCGGACCATCCCCGAGCTGATCGAGGCGGTGAAGCGGGGCGCGCTGGCGGCCGGTGGGCTGCCGCTGTCCTTCCCCACCATCAGCATTTGCGAGCCCTCGCTCAGCCCCTGTTCCATGCACTACCGCAACCTGATGGCGCTCGATACCGAGGCGATGCTGGCGAACCAGCCGATGGATGCCGCGGTGCTGGTGGGCGGCTGCGACAAGACCGTGCCGGCGCAGTTGATGGCGGCGATCAGCGCGGGGACGCCTTCCGTCATGCTCGTGGTCGGCCCGATGCTGGCCCAGGCCTTCGAGGGCGAACGCCTGTCCGCCTGCACGGATTGCCGCCGCTACTGGGCGCGCTACCGCGCCGGCGAGGTGCCGGAGGAGAAGATCAACCTGCTGGAAGGCAAGCTGGCCACCACCGCCGGCACCTGCGGGGTGATGGGCACGGCCTCCACCATGGCGTGCCTCGCCGCGACCCTCGGCTTCATGCCGCTGGATGCGGCCTCCGCCCCGGCCGTGCATGCGGATCGGCTGCGGATCGCCGAGGAGGCGGGGGCGCAGGCGGTGCGGCTGATCAAGAACCCTGTCTCGCCGCTGTCGCTGATGACGCAGGGGAACCTCGACAACGCGGTGCGGGTGCTGCTGTCGCTCGGCGGGTCCACCAATGCGATCGTCCACCTCGCGGCGATCGCGGGGCGGGCGGGGCTCACGCTCGACCTGAAGCGGCTCGATGCGCTGAGCGAGACGACGCCAGTGCTCGTCGATCTGAAGCCGACGGGCGATGGCTACATGGAGGATTTCCATGCGGCCGGCGGCATGCAGGCGCTGCTGTGGGAGCTTCGCGATCTTCTCGACCTGACGACGCTGGACCTTGATGGGGTCAGCCTCGCCGACCGGATCGGCGATGGCACGCATTTCGTCGATCGGCGGATCATCCGGGAACGGGGGAAGCCGGTGTCACCGGTGGGGGGCCTGGTGGCGCTGTTCGGGTCCCTGGCGCCGGACGGAGCGATCCTCAAGCGCAGCGCCGCCACGGCCTCGCTGTTCGAGACGGAGGCGCGCTGCCTGGTGTTCGACGGGCTGGCGGACCTTTCGGCGCGGATCGACGATCCCGATCTGGACGTGACGGCGCAGGATATCCTGGTGCTGAAGAATGCCGGGCCGCGCAGCCCGGCGGGCATGCCGGAAGCGGGCTACCTTCCCATCCCGAAGAAGCTGGCGCGGCAGGGTGTGAAGGACATGGTGCGGATGAGCGATTGCCGCATGTCCGGCACCGCCTTCGGCACCATCGTGCTGCACATCGCCCCGGAAGCCGCGGTGGGCGGGCCGCTGGCGCTGGTGGAGACGGGGGACCGCATCCGCCTTTCCGTGAAGAACCGCAGCCTGGAATTGCTGGTGGACGAGGCCGTTCTGGCCGCCCGCCGCGCCGCCTGGCAGCCGGCGCCGGCGCCGAAGCGGGGCTGGGACCGGCTGGTGCATGAGCAGGTGACGCAGGCGCCGGAAGGGGCGGATCTGCGGTTCCTGCAGGCCGCGCCATGATCGCCGTCATTGGCGCTTCCGGCCGCACCGGGGCGGCGCTGTGCCGCGTGCTGCGCGCCGCGGGGCGACCCTTCATCCCGGTGGTGCGGAACGCCGCGCATTGGATCGGGACGGGCATCACCAAAGAGGCGGTCTTTGCCGATCTTGAGGATGCAAAGGCCCTTCGGGCAGCGCTGGAAGGCGCGACGGTGGTGGTGAACACCGCCCATGCCCGCCACGCGCCGGCGGTGCTGGCGGCCGCGCCGGAAGGAGCGCGTTTCGTGTTCCTGGGCTCGACGCGGCGGTTTTCGCAGTGGCCGGATGCGCATGGTGACGGCGTGCGGGCGGGGGAGGCCGCCTTCCTCGCCAGCGGACGGGCGGGCGTGATGCTGCACCCCACCATGATCTATGGTGCGACGGGGGAGAACAACGTCCAGCGCCTGGCCGCGCTGCTGAAGCGCCTGCCCGTGGCGCCGCTGCCCGGCGGCGGGCAGGCGCTGGTGCAGCCGGTCCACCAGCAGGACCTGACGGCCTCTATCCTCGCCGCCATCGATGCGCCCTGGACTGGGCCGGAGACGCTGGTGGTGGCGGGGCCGGAGCCCCTGCCCTATCGGGATTTCCTCGCCGCCGTCGCCAAGGCCGCCGGGCTGGCGGCACCGCGCGTGGTGGATGTGCCGGTCGGGCTGCTGGAGAAGCTGGCGCCGCTGACGCGCTGGGTGCCGCGCATCCCCGTCATCGGGCCAGAGGAAGTGCGGCGGCTGACGGAGGACAAGGCTTTTCCCGTGACGGCGATGCGGGAGAGACTGGGCGTCACCGGGCGGCCGCTTGCCGAGGGGCTGGCACAGACATTTTCCGCTGCTTGAACCAGTTGCTTGACCAGGGCGCTCGCCCCGCCCCATTCCTAGCGAAATTCCGACGGGGACAACCTCCATGGCCATCATCAACCGCATCGCCGAATTCCACCCCGAGATGACGGCGTGGCGGCACGACCTGCATGAGAACCCCGAGCTGGGCTTCCAGGAGGTGCGGACCAGCGGGATCGTCGCGGCGAAGCTGCGGGAATTCGGCTGCGACGAGGTCATCACCGGCATCGCCAAGACCGGCGTCGTCGGCGTGATCCGCGGCAATGGCGCCTCCGACCGCGCCATCGGCTTCCGCGCGGACATGGACGCGCTGCCGATCGAGGAAGCAACGGGCAAGCCCTATGCCTCCCGCACCCCGGGCCTGATGCATGCCTGCGGGCATGACGGGCATACCACGATGCTGCTGGGTGCGGCGAAGTACATGGCGGAGACGCGCAACTTCGACGGCACCGTCTACCTCATCTTCCAGCCGGCGGAGGAGAACCTGGCGGGCGCCGAGGTGATGGTGAAGGAAGGCCTGTTCGACCGCTTCCCGATGCAGCGGGTGTTCGGGATGCACAATTGGCCGGGCGCGCCGGCGGGCGTCTTCCTGCATGCGCCGGGGCCGGTGATGGCGGCGGTCGCGAACCTGGAGGTCACGATCACCGGGCGTGGCGCGCATGGCGCCATGCCGCATAATGGCATCGACCCTATCCTGATCGCCTCCCACATCGTCACGGCGCTGCAATCCGTGGTGGCGCGCAACGTCAATCCGCTGGAAGCCGGCGTCATCACCATTGCGCATTTCGAGGGTGGCTTCACCTTCAACGTCATCCCCGAAAGCGTGAAGATGCGCGGCACGGCGCGCTGGTTCCTGCCGGAAGTGGGCGACCTGCTGGAGGCGAAGTTCACGCAGATCGTCACCGGCGTGGCCGCCGCCTTCGGCGCCACCGCCGAATGCAGCTTCACACGCGCCTATCCCGCCACGGTCAACGAGCCCGAGAGCACCGTGATCGCCGCGCGTGCGGCGGCCACCGTGGTCGGCGAGGCGCGCTCTCGCACCCTGCCGCAGCCGACGATGGGGGGCGAGGACTTCAGCTTCATGCTGAACGAACGGCCGGGCGCCTATCTGTTCCTCGGCGGCGGCAAGGGCGAGGGGGATGCCATGGTCCACCACCCCAAATACGACTTCAATGACGAGATCCTGCCCATCGGCGCGAGCTGGTTCGCGACGCTGGCCGAACAGGTGATGCCGCGAAGCTGAAATCCCACGCCGAACTCTCTGGAGGCTTGCCCATGCGTCACTCCCTTCCCGGCGGCCTGCTGGTCCTGGCCGGCGCGCTGATGTCCACCAGCCCGATGGCACAGCCTGCGCGCCCGGCGGCACCGGCCGCACCGGCCGCACCGGCGGCGGCAACCCCTGCCCGGCCCGCTGCACCCGCGGCGACCCCAGCGGCACCCGCCGCCGCGCCAGCCGCGGAGCCCGCGCCGGAGCGGAGCTGGGCGGTGAGCTGCGCGGAACCAGCGGCGGGGGCAGCGCCTGCCGATCCGCGCGAATGCCGGGTGACGACGACGGTGATGCTGCGACCGCAGAACCAGCGCCTGGCGCAGGTCATCCTGGTGCGGCAGCCGGAGACGCGATCGCTGTCCCTGGTGTTCCAGGTGCCGCACGGCGCCGCGCTGCAGGCGGGGATGAGCTGGCAGGTCGATGAGGCGGAAGCCCAGCGCCTGCCCTTCCAATCCTCGGACGCGGAGGGGCTCTATGCCGGCGTGCCGGTGGCGGATGACATGCTGGCGGGGCTGCGGCGCGGCACCTCGCTGAAACTGTCCTTCGTCATCGCGGCGCGGCGGGAGGCGCTGACGGTGCCGATCCCGCTGGCGCAATTCGGCGATGCGGTGGCGGAGATGTTCGCGGCGGAGCGCGGGCGCCGGTAAGGCAAGGGGTTTAAGAAACTCCCCTCACCCAACCCTCTCCCCGCTGGGGAGAGGGCTTTTCGAGGTCAGCTGCCGACCTTGAGCGTGCTCGTCAGGCCGCGCAGGCAGGCAAGGATCGACAGTGGCGTGATCTTGCCGGTGCGGGGATTTTCTTCGCTCGGCACATTCTCGATCGTCATGGTCAGGCGCACGGCGGCGGCCTCGACGCGAATGGTGTGGGTGTTGCGCGTGACATGCGGGTCCGCCCAGATCTCGACCATCGTGCGCTCCGGGCCGATGCCGGCCAGTGCCAAGGCGGCGGCGACGTTCACATTGGCCGGAAAACCCTGGGCGGCGTCGAACGCGTTGCCCTTGAAGACAAGCTGCGCCGTATCGCCCACCGCCAGCACATCGATCCCGTGCTGTTCGAGATAGGGCGCGCCGACCAGCCCACGCGGCGGCTTGCGGGTCTCGATGGTGACGGAGGAGACATCGCCCTCCGCCGCCGCGCGCACGGCATCGAGGCCGAGCAACGCACCGGTGGGGACGATGATGCGCGCACCGGTCTGCCGCGCGCGCTCCACCAGGTGCATGCGCGGCAGCAGCGCACCGACGCTCGATGGCACGAAGATGCGGCCGGCCTCGATGGCGGCGGTCGCCACCTCCTCGAAGATGGAGGAAGGCGCGGCCTCCACCACCACATCGGCCTCCGCCAGCGCGGTGAGGGAGACGATGGGCGGCGGGTTGCGGAAGCCGGCAAGGTTGGCGGCGGCCTTCGCATGGTCCCGCGCCGCGACGGAATGCAGCGCCAGGCCCTCGACGCCGGCATCAAGGGCGCGGGCGAGATGCAGGCCGATGGCGCCGAGGCCGGCGATGCCGACGGTGAGGGTCTTGGACATGAGGGTTCGCTCCGCGTGTTGGCGGAGCGTTGTTTCCCCCACCCCGACCCTCCCCCGCAAGAGCGGGGAAGGGAGATGAATCGAAGGGGCGCTATTCCTCCTTGTAGCCATAGGCGGGGATGCCCTGTTCGGCACCGTAGTATTTGTAGGGCAGGAATTTGCCGGTCATCTCGATCTTCACGCGGTCGCCCTTCTCATGCGCCATGCGCTCGAAGTGGAAGTCGAAGTCGATGGCGGACATGATGCCATCGCCGAATTCCTCCTCGATCAGCGCCTTCCAGGCAGGGCCGTTGAGCATCACCATCTCGTAGAAGCGATAGATCAGCGGGTCCGTCGGCAGCATGGCTGTGCCGCGATAGGGCACCTCGTTCAGCATCCGCTCCTCGACCGTGGACAGGCCGAACAGCGCGGCGGCCTTGGCGGCGAGCGGCTTGACCAGCTTCATCTGGCCGAGCAGGGCGCCGACGATCATGGTCGGCGCGAGGCCGCCGATCTCCTCGCAGATGTATTTCCAGGTCCAATCCTTCTCGCGCTTGATGTCGAGGATCTTTTCGGTGAGCTGCTCACGGGTCATGGGCGTTTCCTTCGATGGGAGGTGGTCAGGCAGCGGGGCGGACTTCTGGCGTTTCGCGGGGGTTCCAGCCGGGCGGCGGGGCGCCGGCCACGTGGTGCAGCGTGGCGCGGGTGCGCGGGCGAGGCAGCGTTCACCACCACCTCCGCCAGCCGCGCCTGCGGGCCGTTGGTCATCAGCAGGATGCGGTCGGCCAGCGGGATCGCTTCATCCACGTCATGCGTGATCAGGAAGGCGGTTTGTCCCGCAGGGGCGAGACAGGCCGCAGCACCTGGATGATGGGCTGCGCGACACCCACGCCGAGCGACATCGCGAGCGGCGTCGAATTCGCGGGCGATGGCGCGGTCCCGGATCACGGCCCAGCCGGCGGCGCGGATGACTTCGACGTTGAGGCCGTGGCGGCGGTAGAAGCCCATCGGGTCCGCCATGATGATCGGCGTGGCGCAGGTGATGGGGATGAAGCCGATCTTCAGATTCGGCTTCTCGATCGCGCCGCCGGCGGGCGCCTGGGCCAGCGCCTCACGCGCCGCGCCGAGGGGGAAGAAGGCGTTGATGGCGGCGAACAGGGTGCCGGCGCCGACGGCGCGCAGCATGGCGCGGCGCTGCGTGCCGTCGGGGTAGAGGGCGCGGAGGACGGCCTGTTCGGCGACCTCGCCGAAGGCGCCGGTGCCATCGGCCTCGGCGGCGTTGGGCAGGGCCTAGCAGGCGAAGCCCGCGTCATGCGCGCGGCCGCAATCGCAGGGGCCGAGGCGGGTGGCGGCATCGAAGGGGTTGGTGAACTGGCGGGCAATGGCGGCGCGTCCTCCGGCGATCAGGTCTGCCAGGCGAGGTTAGCAAGCCGCGTGCCGCGCGCGAAACCGCCAAACGCGGAGTGGAGCTTGGTGGCTTTGCGCGTCGGGTAATTCTGTCGATTAAAACAGCGCCAGGAAACCGGGCTTTGTGTGCAATCCGCGCTTCAGGGCCTGATCCAGCGCAGCACATTCAGCAGCGTGGCCAGCGCGGCCGCGACATAGGTGAGGGCCGCGGCACGCAGCACGCGGCGCGCCGCGGGCAGGTCGGCCGGGCCGAGGTAGCCGCCGCGCTCCAGCACCGGCAGGGCCTTGCCGAAGCTGGCGTCGAATTCGACCGGCAGCGTCACCGCATGCACCGCCAGGCACCCGGCCAGGAAGACCACGCCGAGGGCGAGTTGCGCGAGGATCAGCACCGGCGCGTGGGAGACCAGGAAGATCAGGGGCGCCGCGACGAGGATGATGCGCGCGACGGTATCGAGTGGCCCGATGACCTGGACCAGCGCGATGCGCCGGCGGAAGCCGGGCTCGTCCCGCGCATGCTGCACGGCGTGGGAGACCTCATGCGCCGCGACCGCGACAGCGGCGATGGAGCGGCCGCGATAGTGCTGCTCCAGCAGGCGGACGGTGCGGGTGGCGGGGTCGTAGTGGTCCCCTTCCTCCGTCATCTCGACCCGGACCTGGCGGAGGTCCGCCTCGTCGAGCAGGTGGCGGGCGAGTTCGCCGCCGGTGCCGGGCAGGTCTGACCGCTCCCGCCCCTCCACCCGCATCACGCGGGCGATCCAGAGGCCGGGGCCGAACAGCAGCGCCAGCAGCAGCGCGATGCCGCCGATGATCAGGAAGGGCATGCGATGACGCCCCGGCCAGGGTCAGACGAGGATCGGTCAGACCACCGGGCTGCGGCCGCCATCGACGTTGATGGCGGTGCCGGTGATGTAGCCGCCCTGGTCGGAGGCGAGCAGCGTGGCCAGTGCCGCGAATTCCTCGGACTTGCCGATGCGGCCGAGGGGGACGCCCTTGCCCTGCTCGGCCTTCCAGTCTTCCCAGGAAATGCCGCGGGGGTCTGCGGCGTGGCGGCGGACCCACTGGTCGCTCTCGATGATGCCGACGAGCATGCCGTTGACGAGGATGCCATGCGGCGCGCCCTCCCCAGCCAGGATCTTCGTCAGCGCCATGCCTGCGGCGCGGGAGACGGCGGTGGGGGCGCCCTGGGCGGCAGGAGCCTTCGCGCCGATGTTCAGCACGTTGATGATGCGACCCCAGCGGCGTTCCTGCATGCCCGGCCAGACCGCACGGATCAGCCGGATGGCGGCGAAAAGCTTGAGGTCGAGGTCCGCCTGCCAGAGCGCGTCATCCACCTGCATGAAGGGGCCGCGCTGGCTGGTGCCGGCGTTGTTCACGAGGATGTTGATCGGGCCGAGTTCCGCCACGGCGGTGTCCACGGCGCGGGTGCAGCCGGCGAGCGTCGCGATATCGGCAGCGACGGTGCAGACGCGGGCGCCCTGGAACTTGGCGGTGAGCTTCGCCTTGGCGCTGGCGAGCGATTCCGCGCCACGGGCGACCAGCGCCACGGAAGCACCGGATTCGACATAGGATTCGGCAATTGCCAGGCCAAGGCCCTTGGACCCGCCGGTGATCAGCGCGACGCGGCCATCAAGACGGATCTGCATGGGAAATTCCCTGGGGGAAAGGGGCGCGTGGGGCGATCGACGGGGCTCGAACCCGCGACATCCAAGACCACAACCTGGCGCTCTACCAGCTGAGCTACGACCGCCACACGCCTTGCCCGGACGAGCGCCCGGGCGCGGCGTGATAGGGCCGGGAGGGCCATGCCGTCAACGGTGGCCCGCCCTCCGTATCAACCAGCGGTAGCCCGGACGCCGCCGGCGCGGCTGGCGATCCAGCGCTCCATCCGCTCCAGCGCCGCATCCAGCACCGCGTCGCCCTTGCAGAAGGCGAAGCGGGCGTAGTGGTTGGGGGCGTCGGCGGAAGCGTAGAAGGCGGTGACGGGAATGGCCGTGACCTTGGCTTCCACCGTGAGCGCCCGGCAGAAGGCGACGTCATCGCCATTGAAACCCAAGGGACGGAAATCGGTGGTGATGAAGTAGCTGCCTTTGCTGTCCAGCACATCGAAGCCGAGCCGCTTCAGCCCGGCCGCCAGCCGGTCCCGCTTCCCCTGGAGGGAGGCCGAAAGCCCCTGGAAATAAGCGTCATCCTTGGCGAGG
>CANJXD010000174.1 GCA_947478535.1 Acetobacteraceae bacterium | reverse complement strand
GGAGAAACCTTCGCACCGCCGGCAGATGGCGGCTTGCCTGGCTTCTGTGGCGTGGCGCGCGCGAAGCTGGTCGCTGGGTCCTGCACCGGGGCCGTGTCGGCCGCCTGCGCCTCGCCGGCGGGCAGGACGATCCCGGCTGGCATGGTCAGGACGCCGACTTCCCAGTCGTCGTAGTTGCCGCCGAGCCGGATGGTCAGCGAGGACCCGGCGCGCGGCGGGTTCGGCAGCCTTGCGAGGTCGAAGATGAAGCCGTGCGAGCCATCTCCGATGCCGGCCCGCAGCAGGTCCTTGCGGAAGCGATCGGCGCGCGCCGTCGCCACCAGGTCACCATCGATCAGCAATCGCGCGGTGATCACCGCTTCCGGCCGCGCGCGATCCCAGACCCAGCCATGCAGCACATGCTCGATCAGCCGCTCGACACGCCCCTGGAGAATATGGGCACGGCGTGGGACTTCGAGCGTCGCGGCGGCGACTTCCTCGCCGCCCTGGCCGGTCAGGCGCAGGCTGAACAGGTGCGGCTCGCCATCCTGCAACGCGACGGGCAGGGGGCATTCGATGCCATGCGAGCCGTCGCCGATCATGTTCCGCTGGAGATCGCCACGGAACCGGTTCGCGCTTTGCCGGTTCAGCAACTGTCCATCGACCAGGACATCCACGACAAGACGCTCAGTGGGGCGATCGGCATCGAACGCCCAGGCCCGCAGCACGCCATCGAAGATCCCGTCGATACGACCTGCAACCGCCATCGGGCGTCTGGCTCTCCGTGTCGCGAATATGCGCGGGGATGCTGGCGGTGGGGCGACAAGATCCTGCGCTGCCTCGTATTCCTGGATGACCGCAGCGCCGTCAAGTTGCCGCGGCGTGCGGCGGCCGCCACCCGGTCGGGCATCAACCGCCGCGACGCATCACGGAATGCCGTTCGCCAGGCCGGGAAGTGCGGCATCGGCGGCGACATGGGGCAAGGTGGACAGGTGCGAGACCTCCCCGTGCAACGCTGCGGCGCCGCCGAGCTGGGAGCCGAGCAGGATCGTCGCCAGCCCGCTCGTCGGCCCGCCGGTGACAGCGACCGCCGCCGCCCCGTTCAGCGACATCGCCGCCCGCCCGGCCGCATTGACGCTGAGCGCGAGGCGAAAGACCTGCCCGGCGACAAGGTTGCCCGCCGCGACGCTGGCCGAGGCTCCGGCCAGGCTGCGCTGGAGCGACAGCGCGGTGCCGCTGGCCACCACCAGGAACCGGTTGGCGTCGCTGCCCGCATGCAGTTGCAGCAGCGTATGGCTGCCCGACAGCACCGGGGCCACGCCCGACATCAGCAACGTGCCAGTGGCGGATGGCAGGAAGTTGCGCAGCCCGATCGCCAAGCTGTCTGCCCCGCGGGTGCTGGCGGCGGGCGTGCCGATGGAGGGGAGGATCGGCGTGGACGCGAATGCGCCAAGCTCGATCTGCGGCCACCCAATCTCGAACGTCCAATCATAGGCCGCGCCGGTGGTGTTCGATGTCGAATAGGCAAACGTCACATAGGCCGTGCTGCCCGAGGACGAGAGCGCCTGCGCGCGGTCAAATCGCTGGAATGTCGCGGTGGGCGTGAACGCGACCGAGCCATTGGCCAGCGCCGCGCCCCCACTGTCCCGGGACGAAATGCGCGTGAAGTGGCTCAGCGGCGGAAGTGGCGCGTCCACCAGCCGATAAAACCAACTTCCGCTCCATGTCTGCGATGCCGATGCCGGAATGGCAAAAGTGGTGTCAAACGTGATGATCAGTGCCGTTGAGGTGGACGTCCCATGTGCGCGATACCTCACCCACGACACGCCATTGGTCGTGCCCGTGGCGACGATATCAACCGCCAAACCACCCGCATTGAGCGAATAGTTCGTCGGCATTGCGCCGCCGCTGCCGATGGTCCCGACCGTGGCGCTCTCGCCGCGCGGATTGCGGACGCTGTTGGTGCGCTGCCCGCCGATCAGCAGCCGCTGCCCGGTACCGGTAAAGCGCGGTACATTGGCCGCGAAGCTGGCCCAGGTCACGCCATCGGCCCCGAGCGCCGTCACGCTGGTATTGATCTGCGCGCGGGTCAGCGCCGAAGGTGGACGAAGCTGCCCGGTGTCGACGAGGCGCTGACCGAACACACCGAGGATGCCTGGTGCGAGATGCCCGCGGATCATCGGCACGCGCTTTCGCAGCGCGTGGCAGGTGTGGTGCGGTTCATGGCTTGGCCTCCGGTTTGGCGGGGTGCGCACTGGCGCCGGGATGACGAGAAACGCGCAAGCGCGGCGCGACGAGCTCCTTTGGCGGGGGCTCGCCGGAATCAGGGATGCGCGAGGGTTCGGACGAAGCTGGCGCCGCGCGGGGGAAAGCCGCCCAGGCGCGCCGCAGGGGGGACGATCAATGATCGTCGATGGACGCAGTCATCCCCGTGATACCGCCTGTCTAGACGGCGGCTGGCATCACGTCAAGAACAAAAACGGAACTTTGGCAGGTGTGGCTGCCGGAAATTCCCCTCAGGGGCGGCCGATACTGCTGTAGCGGAGGCCGGCTTCCCGCATCGCCACGGGATCCCAGACATTGCGGAGATCGAGCAGGACATCGCCCGCCATCAGTCCCAGCAGCTTGGTCGGCGCAATGGCGCGGAACTCGTTCCACTCCGTCAGCACCACCACGATATCGGCGCCGGAGACCGCTTCCTGCGCATTGGCGCAGTAGCGGATGGCGTCGGGAAGCAGGGCGCGGGCATTGTCCATCGCTTCCGGGTCATAGGCCTGCACGGTCATGCCGGCCTCGACCAGCCGGGGCAGGATGGTCAGGGACGGCGCATCGCGCATGTCATCGGTCTCCGGCTTGAAGGCCAGGCCGAGGATGCCGACGGTGCGGCCCTTGGGGTCGCTGAACTGTTCCAGCACGCGGTCCGCCATGGCGGCCTTGCGCGCCTCATTCGCCGCGATGGTGGCTTCGACCAGGGTGATCGGGGCATTGGCTTCCCGCGCCGTGCGGGCCAGCGCCAGCGTATCCTTCGGGAAGCAGGAGCCGCCATAGCCCGGCCCGGCATGCAGGAATTTCCGGCCGATGCGGCCATCGAGCCCCATGCCGCGCGCCACGTCATGCACATCGGCACCCACCCGCTCGCAGAGATCGGCGATCTGGTTGATGAAGGTGACCTTGGTGGCGAGGAAGGCGTTGGCTGCGTATTTGATCAGCTCCGCCGTCTCGATGGAGGTCGCGACGATCGGCGTCTCGATCAGGTACAGCGGTCGATACAGCCGGCGCAGCGTGGCGAAGGCGGTTTCCGAATCGGCGCCGATCACGACACGGTCCGGCCGCATGAAATCGCCGATCGCATTGCCTTCGCGCAGGAATTCCGGGTTCGATGCAACCTCGATGGCCAGGTCCGGGCGCACCTGGCGCACCAGCGCCTTCAGTTTCGCGCCGGTGCCGACGGGGACGGTGGATTTGGTGACCATCACGAAGGGCTTGGTGGCCGCGCGCGCCACCTGTTCGGCGGCGGCGAACACATAGGTGAGGTCCGCATGCCCATCGCCGCGGCGGGATGGCGTGCCGACCGCGAGAAACACGGCTTCGGCCCCCTTCACCCCTTCGGCGATATCGGTGGTGAAGGACAGGCGGCCCTCCTTCACATTCTCCGCCACCAGCTTCTCAAGCCCCGGTTCGTAGATCGGGATCTGCCCGGCATGCAGGGCGGCGACCTTGGCCGCATCGGTATCCACCGCGACCACCTCGGTCCCGAATTCGGCGAAGCAGGCGCCAGAGACGAGGCCGACATAGCCTGCACCGATAACAGCGATCCGCACGATGAGACTCTCCTTGATGAGCGGGCCTTGGCCCGACACAGGACCCAGCCGGCAGGACCGGAGGGGAATCAGCATAGCCGTTGCATCATACCGCCGGCATAACGCCCGCTGCCAGCCAGCGGCGGCCAGCCCGGGTCGGGGATATCGCAGGCTGGGGCGAGGGTCGCTGCTTGGCCCGCGCCCCCGGTAACCCGGCCATCCCGCCACCGCAAGGTGGCGCCCATGCCTGGCGCCGCGGCGGTCCGCCCCCCCTGTGTCCGCCCCCCTGTGTCTGCCCCCGGTGTCTGCCCCGGTGTCCGCCCCAGTGTCCGGCCAAGGCGGGGTGGGGGAGAGGCTTGACCCCGCCCGCGCTCCGCACGCAGGGTCGCCGCACGCGGGCCGCGTTCATCGACGCATCGGCGGGGTGATGGATGGATAGGGGTTTGGGCATGCGGCAGGCTGGGGTGACGGCGGGGCGCCTGCCCAACCTGCTGGTGATCGGCGCGCAGAAGGCTGGCACCACCTGGCTGCACCGCCGCCTCGCGGAGCATCCCAGCATCTTCATGTCCCGCCGGAAGGAGTTGAACCTGTTTGGCGACCGGCTGTGGGACCAGCGGCTCGACGAGTACCGCACGCATTTCCCGCCCGCGATCGGCAAGCTGTTCTACGGCGAGAGCACGCCGGGCTATTTCTGGGCGCAGGACCCGGCAAGCCCCTGGTCGCGCCACTACCTCAACGGCAATCCGGATATCCCAGGCTCCGTCCTGCGCACCCTGGGGGCTGAGACGCGGCTGGTCATCTCGCTCCGTCATCCCGTGGAGCGTGCGGTCTCCGCCTTCTTCCACCATTTCCGGCGCGGCCGCGCCGGGGCGGAGGACCGGCTTTCGGTCTTCGGCGCCCGGTTCGGCGTCGTCGACATGGGCTTCTACGCCCGGCACTGGCAGGCCTGGACGGCGCAGTTCGGAGAGGATGCGCCGATCGTCGTTCTGTTCGACCGCATCGCCCGGGACCCGGCTGGGGTGATGGACCATGTGCTGCGCCGGCTCGCCCTGGCGCCCGTCGCGCCCCCGCGGGCGGAAGCCGAGCATGCCGGCTTCGTGATGCGGGTGAAGGACGGCGCGCTCGGCATCGACCCCCACCTGCCGGCCAATCAGGCGCTCGCCGCGCGGTGGGGCTGCGAGATCGCTCAGGCGCCGCGCGTCACGGCGGAGGAATTGGCGCGGCTGCACGACCTCTACCGGGAGGATATCGCCTTCTGCCAGGCCCGCTGGTGCGACGCGGCGGGGGTGGACTGGACGCGGCCGCGCGGACTTGAGGACCTGCTCACGGCGGTGTGACGGCCGCGTGGGTGCGCCGGTCCTGCTCCAGGGCGCGTTCCATGACGCGGGCGGCCAGCGCCACATCCACCGTGAAGTCATCATGCCCGCCGCCACGATCGGTCAGCGGCGGGCCGAAGACGGACCAGTAGCGGTGCCGCCGCAGGCAGCAGAGATCCCAGAAGAAGAAGTTCCGGCCCGTCGCCGGCAGCAGGCAGACCACTTGGCCGCGCGGCGGCATGAAGGCGATGTTCGTCAAATCCGCGCCGCTGACCCCGGCGACGACGCGGGCGCCGGCGAAGGCCGCGATCTGCTCGGCCAGCGTCATGCGCCCGGGCTCGATGGTCACGAATCCCAGGCGATGGGCGGCGGCCTCGACCGCTTCGATGTTGTGCAGGACCCGCTTCGTGGTGCTGGTGCGGCGGATGAACAACGGCGGCCCGGCCGGGATGGCGGGGGCCAGGCGAGCCAGCGCCGCGATCACCGCGGGATGTTTCATGGTGGGATGCGTCGAGCCCGGCGTCAGCACGAGGAGGGATGGCAGATCAAGCGCCTGGCGCCTCAGCGGCAGCAGCGACTCCGCGCCCAATCCGGCCAGGGCCGCGCTGTCGGCCAGCACGCGCCGCATCCCCTCGCCGGCCACCGCATGCACCAGCAGCCGGGGCGCCCCTCGGGGCACTCCTCCGGGCGACGAGATGGGCGCCATGCCGGGCCAGCGGCGGCGCAGCATCAGCAGGGCGCCGAGATGTTCCACCAGCCAATGCCCGTAATTGCCGGACCCGGCACGCGCCAGCAGCAGCGGCGTCTCACCCGGCGGCGCGGCCTCCGCCCCATGCGGGGGATGGGGACGCGGCGGCTCGGCCAGCATCGCTTGGCGCCGCGGTTCTGGAAGGTTGTGCAGCGACTCCGCGACCACGCGCCCATCCGCCAGGCGCACCACGCCGGGAAAGGTCACGCGGCAGGGGCCGATACGGTGCAGATGGATGGCCGGCGCCGCTTCCTCCGGCTGGCGCCAGCGCAACTCCAGCGCGGCGCGATCGCTTGCCGCCAGTACCTCGACATTGGCGAAGGCCGGTTCGCGACGGCGATAGGTGGAGGCCGGGGCCAGGGTCCGGCTTTCCGCCGCGACCTCCGCGGCGGCGACGATGTCCTGGTCGCGGCGGAGGGGAGGGGGCGGGCTGGGCATCAGGGGCTCCGGTGGGGTAGGTCTCACGATCCTAACCCGGCCGGGGCGCGCTGGGGATCGGGGATGCCCGGCTCGCGGGCGGTACAATTCCATGGCGCGCCGGAAAGGATGACCATGCCCGCTCTCTGCCTCGCCCGCCTCGGCGCGCCGCTTCGGGGGGGCGCATGAGCCAGGTTCTGGTCACTGGTGCGGCGGGCTTCATCGGGGCGCATCTGTGCCAGGCGCTGCTGGCGCGGGGCGAGCAGGTGATCGGTATCGACAACCTCAACCCCTATTACGACCCGGCCCTGAAGCGCGCCCGGCTGGCGGCGCTGACGGGTTGGGGGGCGGCCGGCGGGGGGACACCAAGCGCCTTTACCTTCCACCAGCTCGACCTTTCGGACCATGAGGCGGTGCTGGCCTTGATGCGGGCCAATCCGGGGATCGACCGGGTGGCGCATCTCGGCGCCCAGGCGGGCGTGCGGTGGTCGCTCGAAGCGCCCTTCGCCTACACCGCCGCCAATGTCACCGGACACCTCGCCATCCTCGAAGGCGTCCGCCGTAGCGAGGGGCGCATCCGCCACACGGTCTATGCCTCCACCAGCTCGGTCTATGGGTCCCGCACCGATGGCGAGTTCCGGGAGACGGACCGGGTGGATGAACCCGTCTCGCTCTACGCCGCGACCAAGGCGGCGGGCGAGTTGATGAGCAAGGTCTATACCAAGCTCTATCACCTGCCGCTGACGGGGCTGCGCTTCTTCACGGTGTATGGCCCCTGGGGCCGGCCGGACATGGCGTATTGGCTGTTCACGGATGCGATGCTGAAGGGCCGCCCGATCCGCCTGTTCAATGAAGGCCGGATGCGGCGGGACTTCACCTTCGTGGGCGACATCGTCGCCGGCATCATCGCGGTGCTGGACAACCCGCCTGCCGATGGGGGCCACCGGCTCTACAACATCGGCAACAGCAATCCGGAGGAGCTGCTGGACATGGTGGCGATGCTGGAAGACCTGCTGGGGGTGAAGGCCGTGACCGAATTGCTGCCGATGCAGCCGGGCGACGTGCCCGCGACTTTCGCCGATGTCTCCGCCATGCAGCGGGATTTCGGCTGGCAGCCAACCACGGACCTGCGGACCGGGCTCGGCCACTTCGTGACCTGGTGGCGCGGGCATTTCGCTTGAAGCAGGCGGGTCGCTTGAAGCGGGCGGGTCGGTTGAAGCGGGCGGGAAATCCGCAGAAGCATCTTATGATGCCGCGGACGACATTTTTTTGCGGTGCAACATTCCGCGACGCGGGCGCGTTACCGTAGTCTGCGGCAACGCGCAGGCTTGGCCAGTCCGGGCCTGCGCGATGATTTTCGTGAGGGGGTAGCTGCCGTCATGTGCGGGATCGTCGGAGTGATCGGCCGGGAAGCCGCCGGGCCGCTGCTGCTGGATGCGCTGCGGCGCCTTGAATATCGCGGCTACGACAGCGCCGGGATCGCGACGCTGGTGGACGGCCATATCGACCGGCGCCGGGCGGAAGGTAAGCTTGGCAACCTCGCCACGGTGCTGCAGGCCGACCCGCTGCCCGGCACCAGCGGCATCGGGCATACCCGCTGGGCGACGCATGGCGCGCCGACGGAACGCAATGCCCACCCGCATGCGACGCCGCGGGTGGCCGTTGTTCACAATGGAATCATTGAGAACCACGCAGAACTTCGTACGGAACTTGAAGCGACCGGCGCCCATTTCGAGACGGAGACGGATACCGAAACCTTCGTCCGCCTGCTCGATCACCTGCTGGCCTCCGGCCTGGCGCCGACCGCCGCTTTCTCCGCCGCGCTGAAGCGCGTGCACGGTGCCTTCGCGCTTGCCGCCATCTTCGCCGGTCATCCGAAGCTGCTGCTCGGCGCCCGGCAAGGCGCGCCGCTCGCCGTGGGGTTCGGGGAGGGGGAGATGTTCCTCGGCTCCGATGCCCTGGCGCTGGCACCGCTGACGCGCCGGATCGCCTATCTGGAAGAAGGTGACTGGGTCGAGATCACGGAGGACGGCGCCCGCTTCCATGATGCGACCGACCGGCCGGTGGAACGCCCGGTGGTGCAGACCGCGGTGTCCGGCGCCGCTGTCGGCAAGGGCAACTACCGCCACTTCATGGAAAAGGAGCTCCATGAGCACCCGGCGGTGATCGGCGACACGCTGCGCCAGTATCTCGACCCGCGGACGCTGGAAATCCGCCTGCCGCGCCTGCCCTTCGACCCCGCGAAGGTCCCGCGGCTGACGCTCTCGGCCTGCGGCAGCGCCTTCCTCGCCGCCCATGTCGGGCGCTATTGGATCGAACAACTCGCCCGCATTCCCTGTGATGCCGATGTGGCCAGCGAACTCCGCTACCGCGATCCGCCCCTGGCCGAGGGCGGCGGGGCGATCCTCGTCTCCCAGTCCGGGGAGACGGCGGATACGATGGCGGCGCTGCGGCTGCTGCGGGATGGCGGGCAGAAGGTGCTCTCCATCGTCAATGTGCCGGAAAGCACCATGGCGCGGCTATCCGATGCCGCGCTGCTGACGGTGGCGGGGCCGGAGATCGGCGTCGCCTCCACCAAGGCCTTCACGGCGCAGCTCTCGGTCCTCGCCTGCCTCGCCATCGGCTTCGCCCGCGCGCGGCGGGAGATGACGACGCTGGAGGAAGGCCGGCTGGCCCAGGCGCTGCTGGCCGTGCCGGGGCACGCGGCGGAGGTTCTGGAACAGGATGCGCGGATCAAGGATCTGGCGGCGGAGGTGATGGGCGCGCGGGATGTGCTGTTCCTCGGTCGGGGATCGCTGTTTCCCATCGCCATGGAAGGCGCACTAAAACTCAAGGAAATCAGCTATATTCACGCCGAAGGTTATGCGGCGGGTGAGATGAAGCACGGCCCTATCGCGCTGATCGACAGCGCCGTGCCCGTCATCGCGCTGTGTCCTTCGGGACCGCTGTTCGAAAAGACGGCGTCCAACCTGCAGGAAGCGGCGGCGCGGGGTGGGCGGATCATGGCCTTCACCGATGCCGCCGGCGCCGTGGCGCTGCGCCGCTTCGCCGAACAGGTGATCGTGCTGCCGGATGTCGATCCCTTCGCGGCGCCGATCCTCTACGCCATCCCGGTGCAGTTGCTGGCCTATCACGTCGCGGCGCTGAAGGGCACGGATGTGGACCAGCCGCGCAACCTCGCGAAAAGCGTGACGGTGGAATAGCCCGGCTTCAGGCTCTTCTGCTGCCGGCCCCGGTGGTCGCGCGCGCATCTGGGCTGGAGAAGGCGGCTTCCTCCTCGGTATCCAGCCGGTCCTGCGTGGTGCGCCAGGCGGCGTTCCAGGCCCGGGGCTGGCCGGCCCGGCAGCGTTCCAGCGTGATCCGCCAGCGCGGATCGCCCAGCGCATGGGCGCTGTTCCCCGACCCGCCTCCCAACCCAGGCAGGGCGCCGATGCGCCAGCGCGTCAGCGCGGCGGAAGGGCCGCCTTCCGCCATATCCGGCCGCAGCAGCAGGCCGAGAGCGCCGCCCGTTTCCGCCGCCAGTTGCAGGCGGCGCGCGGCGGTCAGGTCGATATCCGTCAGCATCAGCAGCGCCCCGGCGACGGCGGTGCAGCGCAGCGCCTCCTCCATCGCCCAGAGCCCATCGGCCGGACGTGGCGCGCGCACCATCACCAGGCTGGCGGGGGAAAGCCCGTAGCGCGCCAGGCCCGGCGGCCAGGCATCCGGCGCCGGGCCGATCCACAGCACCGTCCCGCCATCCCCGGCGGCACGGCCGAGCAGCATCGCGGCGAAACCCGCAGCGGCACCGGCTTCCTCCGCCACCACCTCATGCAACGCGGCGCGGGCCAGGCCGCCGCCAGGCAGGGCGGCGTCGATGGCTTCGGTCAGCAGCACGCTGCCGGCTTCCGCCCGGGCGAGGGCAGCCGCCGCGCCAGTGCGTTCCAGCCGGCCGATGCGGGCGCGCAGCGCCGCCATCAGCGCGGGTCGATCCATGGGGGGGGGCATGGGG
>CANJXD010000173.1 GCA_947478535.1 Acetobacteraceae bacterium | reverse complement strand
CGTGCCGGTGAGCCGCCGGCGGCTGGCCGAGCGCATGCTCGGCATGGCGCGGCTGCAGGCCGAATGGTCCGGCCCGCCCAGCGCCGATGAGGTGCATGCGAAGGACCGGGAACGCCTGGCGATCCAGGCGCGGGAAGCCACCGACGCGGTGGTGGAGGAGGAGGACATGGTCCTCGCCCAGGCCCTGCTGGCGGACCGGACGCCGGACCAGGTGGCGGCCGCGCTGTTCCGCGCGCTGCGGTCCAGCCTGCCGGCCCCGGAGGAGATCAACGCCCCGCCGCCGCCGCCGCCGCGCGCACCGCGCGCCGAGGCCGGGGGGGCGGAGGGTGTGTGGTTCCGCCTGTCCGTCGGGCGGCATTCCCAGGCCGATCCGCGCTGGGTGCTGCCCTTTCTCTGCCGCCGGGGCGACCTGACGCGGCGCGAAGTCGGGCGAATCGATGTGATGGACCGCGAGACGCGGGTCGAGATCGCGCCCTGGGCGGCGGAACGCTTCCTGGCGGCGATCGCGAAGCCGAGCGGCGATGAGGATGACCGCATCCGCGTCGAGCCGCTGGGCCATCCGGCGGCGGATCGCGCCCCGCCGCGGCATGAGCGGCCTTCGTCCGGGCCGCGCGAGGAAGGTTATGCGCAGCGGCCGGTGGCTCCTCGCCCGGAACGGGCGGATGGACCTCGCCCGGAACGGGCAGCGGGACCGCGGCCGGAACGGGCGGCCGGACCTCGGCCGGAGCGGCCTGCGGGACCGCGCCCGGAGCGGCCCTATGGTCCGCGTCCGGATCGGGCCGGGCCGCCGAAGCGCTATCCCTCGGGGCCGAAGCGCGCGCCGAAGTAGGGTGCCTGCTTCCGTCTTGGCGTTGAATTTGATCGGGTAGGGGCGGTCGCGCCCCCTCCCGGCTTCGCTGCGCTCAGCCACCCTCCCCCGCGGAGCGGGAGAGGGGCATTGGGCGCGATGCCGCCTGTCAGATCTGTTCGATCCGCGCGTCGCGCACCACCTGGCGCCAGCGCGCGAGGTCGGAGGCGATGAGGCGGCCGCAATCCTCGCGGCTGGTGGCATCGACGGCGAAGCCAACGCGGGCGAGGCGTTCCGTCACTTCCGGGGTCTTCAGCGCGGCGACGATGACGGCGTTCAGGCGCTCCAGCGCCGCGGCCGGGGTGGCGGCGGGGGCGACGATCGCGGTCCAGGACCCGGAGACGAGGTCCGGCAGGCCCTGTTCCGTCATCGTCGGCACATCCGGCAATTGCGCGAAGCGGCGCGGGCCGGCGATCGCGATGCCGCGCAGCGCGCCGGAGAGCACCTGCGGGCCGACCGTCGCGGCGTTCAGCACCGCGACCGGCGCCTGGTTCTGGATGACGGCGGTGGCCGCGGCCGGGCCGCCGGTGAAGGGCACCGCCACCGCTTCGGTCCGCGTCAGCAGCTTGAACAACTCCATGCCCAGCTGTTCCGAGGAGCCAACGCCGGAGGAGGCGTAGGAGGGGCCGCCGGGGATGGTCTTCATCCAGGCCACCACCTCCGCCACCGTGCGGGCGGGGACGGAGGGATGGACGACGAGCATGTTCGGCGCCGTCATCACCAGGGTGACCGGGGCGAAATCCTTCTCCACGTCATAGCCGGGGTTGCGCATGATGACGGGGTTGATGGTCAGCGTGCCGCTGGCCGCGACCAGCAGGGTGTGGCCATCGGCCGGCTGGCCGGCGACGTAGCGGGACCCGATGGCGCCGGTGGCGCCGGGGCGATTGTCGATCACCACGGGCTGGCCGAGCGCGGCGCTCATGCCCGCCTGCACGACGCGGGCCGCGAGGTCCGTCGGCCCGCCGGGCGGGAAGGGGACCACCATGGTCACCGCGCGTGTCGGCGCCCAGGCGGCCTGGGCGAAGGCGCCGCGCGACAGCATCGGCGCGGCCAAGGGGCCGGCGAGGAGGGCAAAGGTCTGGCGGCGGCGCATCATGGTCTCGTCTCCCGTTCGTCTCATGCAGTGAAGCACAGGCGGCGCGCTCTGCCACCCTGGTGTCACCGGTCCGGCCTCCCTATCCTCGTATGGCTTGGAGAGCGGCATGACCGAAGAATTGCAGGTTCCCGACCACCTGACGGTGGCGAATGCCGATTTCAGCAAGGCGCTGGGCTATATCGACGGGCAGGTGGTGCCGCTGGCGGAGGCGAAGATCCCCGTCCGCGACCTCGGCCTGATGTATGCCGACATGACCTATGACGTGGTGCATACCTGGAAGGGCGGCTTCTTCCGGCTGGAGGATCACCTCGACCGGTTCTTTGCCTCGATGGCCGGGCTGCGGATGGATGCCGGCCTGTCCCGGGATGCGATGCGGGCTATCCTGGCGGATCTGGTGCGGCGCAGCGGGCTGGCCGACACGCTGGTCTATTTCGCCTGCACCCGGGGGATGACGGTGCCGGGAACGCGCGACCCGACACTCTCGAGAAATCGCTTCTTCGCCACCGTCACGCCCTTCGTGCTGCGCGGGCAGCCGGAGGAAATGCGGCGGGGCAAGGATGCGATGCTGCTGCGGGACATGCATCGCATCCCCGCATCCGCCGTGAACCCGGTTTGGAAGAACAGCCATTGGGGCGACTTCATCCGCGCCACCTTCGCCGCCAAGGATGCGGGGCATGACACGCCCATCCTGCTGGCGACGGATGGGGCGGTGGCGGAAGCGCCGGGCTTCAACATCGTCGCCGTCATCGGCGGCGCGCTGCTTTCCCCCGATTCGGGGGTGCTGGAGGGGATTTCCTGCCGGTCGATGTTCGAGATCGCGGCGGAACTGGGCATCCCGGCGCGCTATGGGCGGCTGACTCCGGAGGCGCTGGCGGGGGTGGAGGAAGCCTTCCTGACCGCGACATCCTGCGGGTTGTTCCCGGTGACGCGGCTCGATGGCCAGCCGATCGGCGATGGCCGGCCCGGCCCGGTGACGGCGCGCTTGCTCAATGCCTATTACCGCAAGAAGAATGCGGGTTGGCACATCACGCCGGTGGACAGCATCGCGCCGCCCGCCGGGACAACGCCGCCGAGGGAGATGGTTTGATGAAGCATATGCTCGGAATGCGCCTGGCCGGGGCCTTGGCCGGAATGGCGCTGGGCCTCGGCGTGGCGGCGGCGCCCGCCCTGGCGCGGGACCTGACGGTGGTGGCCGGTGGCGGCGCGTTGCAGGACCATATGCGGCGCACGCTGTTCTCCACCTTCGCCGGCGGGCCGGTCGTGGACACGGCCTATGACTACAATGTCGGCCCGATCCGGGCGATGGTGCAGGCGCGCAACGTCACCTGGGATGTGGTGATGGTCGAAGCGCCGGACCTCGTTCGCGGCTGCGAGGACGGCATCTTCGAGCGGATCGACTGGTCCGTGGTGACGCGGGGCAAGTTCATGCCGGGCGGGGCCAGCACCTGCGGCGCCGGGGCCATCGGCTGGGGGCTTTCGGTATTCTTCGATGAGGCGCGCAACCCGACCGGGCCTGCGACCTTCCAGGAATTCTGGGACGTGCAGCGCTTCCCCGGACGGCGGACGCTGCGGCGCGGCGCGCGGATGACGCTGGAGATCGCGCTGATGGGCGATGGCGTGCCGGCGGCCGATGTCTATCGCGTGCTGGCGACGCCGGCGGGCCAGGCGCGGGCCTTCGCGGCGCTGGACCGGCTGCGGCCGAACCTGGTGTTCTGGACCGGCGGGCAGCAGCCGATCGAGCTGGTGAATTCGGGCGAGGTCGCCTACGCCTTCGGCTTCGTCGGCCGCACGGCGAACGGCATCCGCGCGGGGTCGCGCTACAACCTCCGCTGGTCCACGCTGCTGTATGGCTTCGATTCCTGGGCGGTGGTGCGCGGTTCGGCCAATGCCGCGGCCGGGATGCGGCTGATCGAGCACATCACCAATCCGGCGCCGCTGCTGGAACTGACCAAGGCCTGGCCGATCAACCCGGTGACGGCGGCGGTGGCGCAGGACGCGGATGTGCGCGCCCGCAACCCGCTGATGATGACGAACCATCAGGCGGGCGGGCTCGAGATCAACACCGAATTCTGGCTCGAACACGGGCCGGACCTGGAACAGCGCTTCGCCGCCTGGGTGAACCGGTAAGGCGCTTCGGCGCGCGGCGATGCGACGCACGAACTGGCTCGCCGCGCTGCTGATCGCGCCGCTGCTGATCCTGTTGGCCGGCAGCTTCCTGCTGCCGGTGGGCCTCACGCTGTTCACCGCCATCGCGGACCGGGAGGTGGCGGAGACGCTGCCGCGGACGCGGGCGGCGCTGGCGGCGTGGGATGGCGAAGGCCTGCCGCCGGAAGCCGCCTTCGCGGCCATGGCGGCGGAGCTTGGCCAGGCGCTGGAGGACCGGCGCATCGGCGATGTCGCGCAGCGCCTGAACTTCGAACGCACGGGCATGCGCGGGCTGCTGCTGCGTACGGCGCGGGCGGCGGGGCGACTGGAAGCGCCTTATGCGCAAGCCCTGCCGGCGCTCGATGAACGCTGGGCGCAGCCCGAGACCTGGGCGATGGTGCAGCGCGCCGGCGGACCGCTGACGGCGCTGTATATGTTGCGCGCGATGGACATGACGCGGACGCCGCAGGGCGTGGTGATGGCGGTGCCGGCGGATGAGGCGCTGTACCGGCAGTTGTTCGGGCGAACGCTCGGCATCAGCCTGCTGGTCACGCTGATCTGCGTGCTGCTGGCCTATCCGGTCGCCTGCACCATCGCGCGGCTGCGCGCGCCGTGGTCCTCCATCGCGCTGACGCTGGTGCTGATTCCGTTCTGGTCCTCCGTGCTCGTGCGCAGCACGGCCTGGGTGGTGCTGCTGCAACGCGAAGGGCCGGTGAATGATGCGCTGCTAGCGTTGGGGCTGCTGGAGGCACCGGTGCAGATCGTCGGCACGCGGATCGCCGTGCTGATCTCGCTCGTGCATGTGCTGCTGCCCTTCGCGGTGCTGCCGATGCACAGCGTGATGAAGCGGCTGGACGGAACCTATCTGCGCGCGGCGGCCTCGCTGGGGGCGAATGGGTCGCAGCGCTTCTTCCGGGTGTGGCTGCCGCTCAGCCTGCCGGGGGTGATGGCGGGGGGCGCGATGGTGTTCCTGCTCGCGGTCGGCATGTACACGGCGCCGGCGCTGGTGGGCGGTGACCGGGACCAGATGATCGCCTGGTTCATCGCCAACTTCATGAACCGGGAAGTGAACTGGGGCATGGCCGCGGCGCTGTCCGCCTATCTGCTGGCGATGAGCGGTGCCGTCGTCGCGCTGGCGCGGGTGCTGACGGGGGGGGCGGCGAGCCCCGGGATGCGGGCCTGAGATGCGCGAAGGCCCCGTCACGCGCATCCTGCTGCCGGCACTGACCGTGCTGGTGCTGGTCTTCCTGCTGGCGCCGATGGTGGCGGTGGTGGTGCTGTCCTTCTCCCCCACCGAATTGATGGTGCTGCCGCCGCGCGGATTCTCACTGCGCTGGTATGAGGAATTCCTCACCGCCGGGCGCTGGGTGCTGGCCACGCGCAACAGTTTCGTCGTCGCGATCTGCACCACGGTGCTGGCGACGCTGCTCGGCACCATGGCGGCGCTCGGGCTGCAGATCGGGCGGTTTCGCGGCAAGGCGCTGCTGGTCACGCTGCTGACGCTGCCGATGGTCACGCCCTATATCGTCACCGCGGCGGCGATGTTCTTCGCCTATTCGCTGGTGGGGCTGACGGGATCGCTGCCGGGCCTCGTGCTGGGGCATACGGTGGTGGCGGTGCCCTTCGTCGTCGTCTCCGTGCTGGCGACCTTGCAGACCTTCGATGCGACGCTGCTGCGGGCGGCGGCCTCGCTGGGGGCATCGCCGGCTACGGCCTTCATCCGCGTCGTCGTGCCGAATATCTGGCCGGGCATCGCGGCGGGGGCGGTGTTCGCCTTCGCGACCTCGCTCGATGAATTCGTCATCACGCTGTTCATGGCCGGGCCCGGGCAGTTCACCCTGCCGCGCCAGATGTATGCGAGCGTGCGCGAATTCCTCACCCCCACCATCCTCGCCGCCGCCACGCTGCTGTTCCTGTGTTCCCTGGCCTTCCTGCTGGTGAGCGAGGTGCTGCGGGTCCGCGCCGAACGCCGGAGCCGCCGCGCGCCATGAGCGAACCCATCGTCCGCTTCCGGGGCGTGTCCAAGACCTATGATGGCCGCACGCCGGTGGTGGCGGGGCTCGACCTCGAGATCCGGCGCGGCGAGTTCCTGACGCTGCTGGGCCCTTCCGGGTCCGGCAAGACGACGACGCTGATGATGCTGGCGGGCTTCGAGGACCCGAGTGCCGGGACCATCGAGCTGGATGGGCGGCGGATCGACACCATGCCGGCGCATCAGCGCGGCATCGGCGTGGTGTTCCAGAACTACGCGCTGTTCCCGCATCTGACGGTGGCGCAGAACCTGGCCTTTCCGCTTTCCGTGCGCGGCACGCCGAAGGCGGAGATCGCCGGGCGGGTGGAGCGCGCGCTGGCGATGGTGCGGCTGCCCGGCTTCGGGGACCGGCGCCCGCAGCAGCTTTCCGGCGGCCAGCAGCAGCGCGTGGCGCTGGCCCGCGCGCTGATCTTCTCCCCCTCCCTGGTGCTGATGGATGAACCGCTCGGCGCGCTCGACAAGCAATTGCGGGAGGAATTGCAGCTCGAGATCCGGCACATCCATGCGAGCCTCGGCGTCACCATCGTCTATGTCACGCATGACCAGTCCGAGGCGCTGACGATGTCGGACCGCATCGCCGTGTTCCAGGGTGGGCGCATCCAGCAGCTCGGCTCGGCGGAGGCGGTCTATGAGACGCCTGCCAATGCCTTCGTCGCCGGCTTCATTGGGGAGAACAACAGGATCGCGGCGACCATGCTGGATGCCGGGACCCTGCTGCTGCCCGACGGATCGACGCTGGCGACGACGCCGCAGTCCCGCGCGCCAGGCAGGCCGGTGCTCGCCTGCATCCGCCCGGAACGCGTCGTGATCGGGCCCGGCGGCGATACCGCGGTGCGGGTGGAGGAGGTCGTCTATCTCGGCGATCATTGCCGCCTGCGGCTGGCTTTCGCGGGCCTTGCCGACTTCTTTGCTCGGATGCCGAGGCAGGAAACCGGTTCAATGCCCCAGCCGGGGCAATCCTTGCGCGTTTCGCTTCCGCCGGATGCGGTGATGGTGTTCGATAGGCCCTGAAACCACGCGCTTGGCGCTTGACAGCAGGAGCCAGTGCGCGTGGCGTGAAATTCTCCTCCGCCGCCTGTTTTTGGCAGACAGTTCTCCAACACCCAGGAGCGATCATGCCGATGTTGACCCGCCGCACCGTCATCGGTGCATCCGCCGGCCTTGGGGCCACCATGCTGTCGCGTCCGGGCCAGGCGCAGCAGCGGCCGGGCCTGCTGCGCTTCGGGCTTTCGGTGTGGCCGCCGAACCTGCAGCCCTGGCCCTCCACCGGCGCCGCGGCGGGGATGGTGAAGATGCTGATCCACCGGCGACTGACCGCCTTCGACGAACGCGGCAACCTGAAGGCGGAACTGGCGCGGGAATGGGCGCTCGATGCGGAAGGCGCCTGGGTCTTCAAGCTGCGACCCGATGTGGTGTTCCACAATGGCGAGAAGCTGACGGCCGAGGACGTGAAGTGGACGATCGAGCAGATCGCCAGCGAACGCTCCACCGCCTATTACGGCGTGCAGATGCGCCAGGTGGAGCGGGTGGAGACCCCCGATCCGCTGACGGTGCGGCTGGTGATGAAGGAGCCGCTGGCGACGGTGCCGGTGTGGTTCGCGAACTACAACATGCCGATCATCTGGCGCGGGTCGCGGGACATGAACGCGCCGATGGGTTGCGGGCCCTATCGCATCTCCGGCCAGGAACGCGGCAGCTGGATCGAGTTGCAGGCCTCCCCCAACTATTTCATCCCGGGCAATCCGCGCAGCCGCACCATCCGCATGACGGTGATCGCGGATGAGAATCTGCGGCTCGCGGCCTTGCAGGCCGGCGATGTCGACATGATCGAGTTCGTGCCCTGGACGGGGATGGCGGCGGTGGAGGCCGATCCGCGCTTCCGGCTGGACAGCACGGTGGGTCCCTTCATGGACCTGCTGTTCAATGGCACCCGCGCGCCCTTCGACAACCCGCTGGTGCGGCGTGCCTGCGGGCATGCGATCCGCCGCGAGGATATCGTGCGCGTCGCCTTCTCCGGCCGCGGCCGGGTGCTGGAAGGCATGCCGATCGTCGAGGGCACGCCGTGGTGGGATGCGGAGCTGTCGAAGGGGCAGGCCTACAACCCCGAACGCGCGAAGGCGCTGCTGGCGGAGGCCGGCTATCCGAACGGGCTTTCCACCACGCTGCTCTCGACCTCCGCCTTCAACATGCACAAGGACACGGCGGAGGTGGTGCAGCAGCATCTGGCCGCGGTCGGGATCCGGGCGGAGTTGCGGCTGGTGGATTGGTCCACCCGCGTCAGCCAGGGCACGCGCGGGCAGTATGACCTCGCCGTGCATGGCGTGGCCGCGGATTTCAACGACCCGGATGGGCTGACGGTGGTGCTCGATACGTCGCTCTCCGCCACCCACGGCCGCAGCTTCGGGCTGCGCGCGCCGCGCACGGTGGCGGCGCTGGCGAAGGGGCGGGCCGAATTCGACCAGGCAAAGCGCATCGAGATCTACCGCGACATGCAGCGCGCCGCGATCGAGGAAGCGCCGCTGATCGGCCTCGCCTGGCGCGAGCAGGGCTATGGGCTGGACCGGCGCATCCAGGGTTTTTCGACCCTGCCGGGGGCGCTCGCCCTCTCGAGTGGCGCGATGCTGGAGTATACGGGTTTCTGATGTTCTGGATCATCCGGCGTCTGGCCGTTTCCGCCCTGCTGATGTGGGTGGTGGCGACGGTCGTGTTCCTGGCCCTGCACATGGTGCCCGGCGATCCCGCGGAGATCCTGCTCTCCACCGGCGGGTCGGCGCCCGATCCGGGGGCGGTGGCGGAATTGCGGGAAAGGCTGGGGCTGGATCGCCCCTTGCTGGAACAGTACGGGGACTTCCTGACGCGGCTGTCGCGCTTCGATCTCGGCACCTCGCTGGTCGATGATTATCCGGTGGCGGATGAAATCCTGCTGCGCCTGCCGCGGACGCTGGAACTGATCCTGGCGGGCACGCTGCTCTCCATCACCATCGCGATCCCGGCGGGGACGGCGGCGGCGGTGGGGGCGGGGGGGGCCTTCGATCGCACGGCGTCGTCCATCGCGGCGCTGTTGCAGGCGGTGCCGGTCTTCGTGCTCGGCACGCTGCTGATCCTGCTGCTGTCGCAGACGCTCCGCTGGATGCCGGCCGGGGGCTATGTGCCGCTGGCGCAGGACCCGGCGCGGCACCTGCTGCTGCTGTCGCTGCCGGCGGTGGCGATCGCCAAGGGGCTGGCGGCCACGGTATTCCGCATGACGCGGGCTTCGGTGCTCGATGCGCTGTCGCGCGACCATGTCCGCACCGCGCGCGCCAAGGGGCTGACCAGGACGCGCGTGCTGAGCCTGCATGTCGTGCGCAATGCGCTGATCCCGGTGACGACGGTGCTCGGCCTGCAGATGGGCACGCTGCTGGGGGGCACGGTGCTGGTGGAATACGTCTTCAACTGGCCGGGGCTTTCGACGCCGCTGCTGCGCGCGGTGGAGGGCCGGGATTATCCGATGGTGGTGGGGATCGTGCTGACGGTGTCCGGGCTGTTCCTGCTGATCAACCTGGCAATGGACCTCATCTATGCGGCGCTCGATCCGCGGATCAGCCGGTCATGAAGCGGCTCTACGCGCCGGGGATTGCGGTTCTCGTCATCGTCCTCATCGCTTTCGCGGCGCCGCTGCTGCCGATGCCGGACCCGGTGCGCCAGGATGTGGCGAACCGGCTGGCCGCCTGGCTGCCGGGCAGCCCGCTGGGGCGGGATGAATTCGGGCGCGATGTGATGTCGCGGCTCATCTGGGGGGCGCGGGCCTCGCTCGCGGTGGCCTTCGCCTCGTCGATCATCGCGGCGGTGATCGGCACAACGCTGGGCCTGCTCGGCGGCTGGTTTCGCGGCGTGCCGGAATTCCTGGCGATCCGTGGCGCCGATGTGGTGCTGTGCTTCCCGCCGGTGCTGCTGGCGCTGCTCGTCGTCACGCTGCTCGGGCCGGGGACGGCGACGTTGATCCTGGTGCTGTCCGTGCTGTATCTGCCGGGCTTCATCCGGGTGAGCTTCGCCGAGGTGTTGTCCGCCCGGAACCAGGACTACGTGGAGGCGGTACGGGCGCTGGGCGCGCCGACCACGCGCATCCTGCTGCGCACGGTGCTGCCGAACATCGCGGGGCCCGTGCTGGTGCAGTTCAGCCTGGCGG